>NZ_JAUQXO010000008.1:0-28704 GCF_030834625.1 Geobacter sp. | reverse complement strand
CTTGTTGGGACAGCGGGTGGTGCAGGTCTCGCAGGAGGCGCAGTACCAGATGCTTCGCCCCGCCAGGACCCGCTCGTACTGCCCCAGCTGCAGAAACCGCACGATCCGGTTGGGGGGATGCTCCATGAACGAACGCATGGGGCAGCCGGCCGAGCACTTGCCGCACTGGAAACAGCGCCGCACCGAGCTCCCCGACAGGGCCTCGACTTTCTTCACGAAGTCGAGATTCATGGTCGCGGTGGAAAGGGTCATCTTTGTGTTTTTCACGCTACCTCCTGAGGAGCGCTTCAGTGCGTCATTGGATAACTATCGACATGACGATGCCGATTAAAAAGCAAAAGACACGCCAAAGGCGAGAAGCAGGAAGGATGATGCAGTGCAAACGCAGACTGGAAGCCGAGTGAGGAATGATGCAGGGCTGCGGAATGTTAAAAACGGGAGAAAGAGAACGGATCGGCGTCGAAATCGATCAGGAAACGGTATCAGGCTGCTCGTGCGCCTCTATGTGATGCGGAGTGTCATCTCGGCCATTCTATGGCAAATCTCCACACTGTCGAGCTATTCCCCACACAGGTGAAAAATGATTACTGTCCGAGACCCCCTTTCCCCATGCAGCATCGAACAGGGAGAGCCGCATCAGAACATTACGGGGGGTGGCTGCCCCTGACTGCAGTGGGTCAGGGGCAGCCGTTGAAAGGGTATGCCTGTTACGCTGCCAGTCTCCTTCTCGCAACCCTCTTGATATTGAGGAGGTTCTTGTAGCCCACGTTTTCCGTGGTGATGTTCCCCCCCATGGCACCGCAGCCAAGCGTGAGCGACGGAACCAAGTCGTTGTAAAGGGCGCCGATGGTGCCGTGAACCGAAGGTTGGTTCCAGACAACCCGGTTGGCGGGAACCCGGAGGGCAAACTCTTTTGCCACCTCTTCGTCCTCAGTGAACACAACGGCCGAGTGGCCGGCACCGCCGAACTCAAGCTGACAAACGGCGGCGGAAATTGCCTCCTCCCTGGTATCCACGATGTACCAGCCGAGAACCGGCGAGAGCTTCTCGTGGCTCATCCAGTCTTCGGGACCGGTCGTGGTGAGGGGCACCATGAGCAGTTTTATGCTGTCAGGCACGCTGAAACCGGCCAGTTTGGCAATAACCTGGGGCTTCTTGCCGATGATCTGCATGGCCGGGACACCCCGCTCCTTGTCGAACATCACCGCTTCCAGCTTGGCCTTCTCTGCGTCACTGCAGAGGTAGGCGCCGTTTCTCTCGAAGAGGATGAGGGCTTTTTCCGCAACGTTCCGGTCGTCGAAGATCACCGACTGGTCGGAGGAGCAGATGGTGCCGTTGTCGAAGGTTTTCGAGGCAATGACATCCTCCACTGCCATATGAAGATTGGCGGTCTTTTCGATAAAGACGGGTACATTGCCCGGTCCGACGCCCAGGGCGGGATGGCCGGAGCTGTAGGCTGCCTTGACCATGGCTCCGCCGCCGGTGGCAATGACCATCGCCACATTCTGATGCTTCATGAGGGAGTCCGTGGCTTCAATGGACGGCTCCGTGACCCACTGGATGCAGTTCGCCGGAGCACCCGCAGCCACGGCTGCGTCGAGCATGATCTGGGCGGCCGCGGCACTGCATTTCTGTGCCTTGGGGTGAAAGGCGAAGCAGATTACATTGCGCCCCTTGAGGGCAATGAGGGACTTGAAGAGGGTCGTAGCGGCCGGATTGGTAACCGGGGTGATGGCGGCGATAATGCCGTACGGCTCGGCAATGGTGAGGATGCTGTCGTCTTCCTCGATGATGCCGACCGACTTCTTGTCCTTCATGTAGTCATAGACGGTCTGGGTGCCGAAGTGGTTCTTGATGACCTTGTCCTCCACGTTGCCGATGCCGGTCTCCTCAACGGCCATCTCGGCAAGCTTCCTTTCGGCAGCAACGCCGGCCTTGCACATGGCCTCGGTGATTCTGTCCACCTGCTCCTGGGTCAAAGTATTCATCAGTTCGGCTGCCTTGCGTGCCTTTACCATCATCTGATCGATTTCCTGGATTACCGTTGCCATGGTCTGTCTCCTTTTAGTGTCGAGGCGTTTTGTTCACCCTCTGAATGTTTGTGCCGGTGCACGTTACCGGAGAGAGAGCAGTGACCATACCAACGCGTAAAACATTTTTTTATATTTCTGGTCGAATATATCGTTCCGAACATTTGTCCATATATTTCACACTGTTTTGAGTCATGTCTGCACCAGCTAAAGACGCGTTAAACATCTTTTTGTTAACGAATGCTAAACACTAGACCGAGAAAGTGTCCCACAATGTGACATGTGAAAAACTGCCATGTCACATTTTAAAACATAATCGCATCATCCCATGGCATGGATATGGCAGTATATTCCTCGCAGACAAAGTCTGAACCTGCGCTTGAGCCTAAGTACGCATAACGCGGTTATAGGGAGGATGTGATGGGGAGATTCGCTACAGAAGAGTTTGATCCTGTCCGGAAAGCCCGTGAAGAGTTTCTGTCACTGGGGACAGTCCCGACCGGTCTCGTGGCCGACACCATACTCCGTTCGTGGCGACGCTCCGCGGAGCGGGGAATAGTCATGGGACAGGGGGGTGCCCGGTGTACTTCCCGGCATGACCTGCTGCGGCGTCAGGACAAGAATCATGTTCTCCTTACCCGGTCCCGGTCGGTGATGGAAGGTCTCTACCAGGAGATATCCGGAACCTCAAGCATGGTGCTTCTGGCTGACCGCGAGGGTGTGATACTTCATTCCATAGGCGATGCCGATTTCGTGCAGCAGGCTCAGCAGGTTTCCCTGAAACCGGGGGGAATCTGGTCGGAGGGGGTAAATGGCACCAATGCGATCGGAACCTCCCTGGTAGACCAGGCTCCGGTGCTTGTGCACAGCGCGGAACATTTCAGGGACATCAACCGCTTCCTGACCTGCGCTGCCGCTCCCATCTTCGACCCCAGGGGCTGTATCCTCGGTGTCCTCGACGTCTCCGGAGACTCACGGACCCATCAGCATCACACCATGGCCCTGGTGCGGCTCTCTGCCCAGATGATCGAAAACCAGATGTTCATCCCCGAGTTTCCCGACGATATAGTCATCAATTTCCACCTTCGACCAGAATTCCTCGGCACCCACTACGAGGGGATCGCCGTCTTTGCCCCCGATGGCCGCTTTATCGCCGCCAATCGCAGTGCACTCCTGCAGTTGAGCCTCGACCGGAGCCGGATGACAGGGGAAAGCTTTTCGACGATATTCGGCATCTCCCTGGCGAAGCTTCAGGAGCAGGCGCGTCTTCGCCCCCAACCGGTACTGAAGTTCCCGCTTCCCTCGGGAATTGAAATCTACGGGCGGGTCTGCCTCGGCACTTCCGCTTCTCCCTCGACCATCGTCTCTGGCAGCCCTGTCGTCGCGGCAACGAAAACCCTTCGCCCGGGAGAGAGTACAGAAGGAATCCTGCTGGAAGACCTGCAGCTGGGGGACCCGAAGATGCAGGCGGTCATCGGCAAAGTACGGCGGGTCACGGGACATGACATCCCGATCATGATCGAGGGGGAATCGGGGACCGGAAAGGAACTCCTCGCCCACGCCCTCCACGGTGCCAGTCCGCGGCGCAAAGGCCCGTTCGTCCCGGTAAACTGCGCGGCAATTCCCGAGGGGCTGATCGAGTCTGAGCTCTTCGGGTACCAGGAAGGGGCTTTTACCGGGGCGCGTCGAAAGGGACATATCGGCAAGATACGGGAAGCGGACGGCGGCACCCTGTTCCTCGACGAGATTGGCGAGATGCCGCTGAACCTGCAGGCCCGGCTCCTGAGGGTGCTGCAGGACCGGACGGTGTCTCCCCTCGGCGGGTCGGCAACCCATCGGGTGGACATGACGGTAATCTGCGCCACGAACCGGCGGGTCCGTGACTTGGTGTCCACGGGGAGTTTTCGCGAAGACCTCTACTACCGCCTCAACGGCCTCCTCGTCACCATTCCCACCCTGAGGGAGCGGACAGACAAGCTCCCTCTGGCCCGGCGGATACTTGGGGAATTGTCTGGTACAGGCCGGCACCCGGACCTGGCAACGGAAGTCGCCTGGATATTCGAATCCCATCCCTGGCCAGGAAACATCCGTCAGATGCACAATGTACTCAGGACCGCCGTGGCTCTCCTGGGCGACCGAACTGAAATAACCGTCGAAGATCTTCCCGAGGATTTCCTGGAACAGGCGGGAGTTCTTTCAGGCGCCTCTCCCCTTCCATCCCTGGAGAAAGGAGGAGAAAAATCCCTTGCCGCCATGGAGGAGAGCGTTATCTCCAGCGCCCTGACCCGGACCGGGGGAAATATCGCGGCGGCATCACGGATGCTGGGTATCAGCAGGAACACCCTTTACCGGAAACTCCGTGGAACTGTGTAACCGGTTCGACCTCAAAAAAGAAGTATCCGAGAATAGTGCTACTCCCTGAACTGGATTGCCTTGAGCTCCAGAAACTCCTCCAGCCCGTATTTCCCCAACTCCCGGCCGTGTCCCGACTGCTTGTAGCCGCCGAAGGGGGCCAGAGGGTTGAAGGAGCCGCCGTTGATGTCCACTTGGCCAGTCCGCAGCCGCCGGGCAACCCACTCGGCCCGCTGCACATCCCCCGACCAGACGCCGCCGGCAAGGCCATAGATGGTGTCGTTGGCGATCCTCACCGCGTCTTCCTCGTCCCGGTAGGTCATGATCGAAAGGACCGGCCCGAAGATCTCCTCCCGGGCGATGGTCATGTCGGGAGTGACACGGCCGAAGACGGTCGGCTTCACGAAATAGCCCCGCTCCATCCCTTCGGGCGGCTCGGGGCCACCGCATAGCAGATCCGCTCCCTCGGAGAGTCCTTTCCGGATGTAGTCAAGCACCCGCTCCCGCTGGGTGGCGGAGACCAGGGGACCGAGTCGTGTCTGGTCGGCCAGCGGATCTCCCGGCACATAGGCGGCTGCCGCCTCCACCGCCAGTTGAGCGGCCTGTTCGTAGAGCTGCTCCGGCACCAGCATCCGGCTGTGGGCACTGCAGGTCTGGCCCGAGTTGACGAAACAGGTGGCCGCGGTTCCTTTTACCGCTGCGGGAAGATCGGCATCGTCGAGAATCACGGCGGCGGACTTCCCTCCCAGCTCGAGGGCAACCCGCTTGAGGGTCGCCGAGGCCAGACCGGAAACCGCCATGCCGGCCCGCACCGACCCCGTGAACGACACGAGGTCCACGCCGGGGTGGCCTGCCATGGCCTCACCCACCGGCTCACCGTAACCGCTCACCAGATTGAAGACCCCCGCCGGAAGCCCTGCCTCGTGGATGATCTCGGCAAGGATGAATGCGCTCAGGGGGACGACTTCGCTCGGCTTGAGAATGACAGTGCAGCCGGCAGCCAGGGCAGGCGCCACCTTGGCAACAACCTGGTGAAGGGGATAATTCCACGGCGTGATGCAGGCCGCAACCCCCGCCGGCTCCTTCACGACAAGAGAGTTGCCGATGCGTTCTTCGAAGGGGTAGTCGGCGAGAAGCTTCACGTAGCTCTCCATGACGGCGGTCGGCAGCCCTGCCTGGATGCGTCGGGAGAGTTTGATCGGAATACCGAGCTCCGCCGTGATCGTCTGGGCAATCTCCTCTCCCCGTTTTACCATCCCTTCGCGGATCTTGCGGAGAAACTCCCTGCGGATACCGACCGGTGTGCTTCCCCAGCTTTCAAAGGCATCGCGGGCGGCTGCCACCGCCCACTCCACATCTTCCTCGCCGCATGAGGGAATCTGTCCCATCACCTCCTCGTTCGCCGGATTGACGACGTCGATGAACTCACCTGTCGAGGACGGGGTCCAGGCCCCATTAAGGTATATCTCCTGTCGATTGTGCATTGCTCCCCCTCCCCTGTCTGAACGGGCGTACCGTGGTGTCGCCCCCTCTGGGCGTACGCCGCATGGGGCTAAGTATAACAAAAAAGCCGCCCGGTGTTCCCGAAACGGCTTTCGTCATCACAACCCGATGGCGGACGATGTCTGTGGATGATTAAGCGACCTTCTCCTCGACCTTCTTTACCTCTTCGAAGCACTCTTCGTAATTGTTAAGGCAGTTGGGGCACTCCAGAGCCCTGAAATCGGCACTGACAGTGAGGGGGGTAAAATCCCGGGCAATTCCCTGAAAGTAGCAGATTCCGCATTCGATGATCTTGTTCGATTCCATGGTTTCCTCCCTTTCCTACCGGTTCGCCGCAGCGTTGCGGCATTTTGTTGCCTGCACCATCGTCCAAGGCCATGACATAATTCAAACAAACGCTTGTTTCATGCGACGGTAAAAAAACTACTTCAACACCCCCTTCGTGAAAATGTCCATGATGTGCTGGATGAGCTCCTCGTCGCGCTCGGGGGAATGGTCCACGAGTTCGCCGGTCGCCGGCTCCAGAAGGAAATAGAAGTTGATCATGCCGGCCAGGGCAAGGGCCGTATCGGTCGGGTCGAGCCCTTCCCGGAACTGGTGGTGGGACAGACCGTCGGCAAAGGTCTCCTGGAGGATCTTCACGACACCCTGAATGGCCGGCTTGACGATGGTGACAAAGCAGGGGGTCGGATTGGTGAGCTCGCTGGTGTAGAACCTGAGCAGATAGGGGCTCTTCCGGTATCGGGCAACGGTGGCCCTGACATAGAGTTCGAACTTTTTCAGAGGATCAATTTCCATCGGTTTGATCTCCGCAACACGCTTCAGGACGGCGAACTGCTCGTTGAGGACGGCGGCGTAAAGCCCTTCCTTGCCACCGAAATAGTAGGAAATCATGGAAACATTGACGCTGGCGTACCCGGCGATCTCCCGGACGCTGACGCCGTTGAACCCCTTCTCGGCAAAAAGTGGGGTGGCGACGGCAATGAGCGTTTCACGGCAATCAGTGTCTGCCCGTGTCGTATCCCGTTCTGTCATGCAACTTTCTCCGCCTTCTCCACCAGGCTGGCAAAGGATTCAGCATCGTTGTTGAGGCAGTGGGGGCATTCGGGGGCATCGGGGTTGGCGCTGGCGGTGGCCGGCACGAACTCTTCCGCGGTTCCCCGGTGGAAGCAGATGCCGCACTCCAGAAGGTATGCAGCAAATTTTTCTCCCGGATTAATGTCCATGTCGGCGATCACGGCGATCCGTCCGAGGCCGGCGAACTGCTCGCGGATGACGGCAGCATACAGCCCTTCCTTCCCGCCAAAGTGGTACGAAATAAGTGAAGGATTGGCACCGGCTGCCCGGGCTATCTCTCTGACGTTGACGCCGGAGAGCCCCTTTGCGGCAAACAGAGGGGTAGCGGCGGCTATCAGACATAAGCGGTGGTCCTTCTTCGACATAACTGCCTCATTCAAACGTTTGTTCAAATAAAGAATATACTCATCACTTTTTTAATGCAAGGGGTGAGACGAAAAAAATCCACGGGATTGATGAACAGGGAAAAGGAGGCTTGCGTCTTGGGGTTACACGACCTTCATGACGATCATGGTCATATCATCCTGCGGGGGTGCGCCTCCGGTAAATGCCGACACCTCCCGGAGCACGGCGTCGCTGATCTCCCGGGGCGATTCCGAATGCCGTGCGCCGATGATGCCGCAGAGCCTGCCAAGGCCGAACAGCTCTCCGGCGTCGTTCTGGGCTTCGATGATGCCGTCGGTGTAGAGGATGAGCACATCACCTTCCTCCATCGAGAGTTGTTTTTCTTCGAAAGGGAGCCCTTTCCTGACCCCCATGATAAGTCCTTCGGCGTCCAACTCACTGCACCCTGAGACGGAGCGACGGGAAAGAAGTGGTGAGCAGTGCCCCGCGTTTGAATAGGTCAGGGTACAGGTCGAGGTGTCGTACTTGACATAGAACATGGTGATGAAGAGCTCCGCCTGGCTGAGATCCTCGTAGAGAATATCGTTGAGGCTGGCGAGGATATCTCCGGTGCCGGTGAACGAGTTAACCTGGGCTCGCAGAACAGAGCGGGCCTCGGCCATCATCAGGGCTGCACCGAAACTGTGTCCCGATACATCGGCGATGACCATGTCCAGTATGCCGTCTTCGCGTCGGTAGAAGTCGTAATAGTCACCACCCACATGGGTGGCGGGAAGACAGTATCCGGCGAGACGGACACCGGGCAGTTCCGGAGGAGCGGCAGGGAGGAGGGAGAGCTGGATCTGACGGGCAAGTTCCATCTCACGCAGTATCCTGAAGTTCTCCAGGAGCGCCTTCTCCGCCCGCTTTCGTTCGGTTATGTCCCGGGCCACTGCAACGCCGTACAGGTTCTTATGGAAACTGACCAGCCTGATGGTGATCTCCACCGGAAGCTTCTCTCCGGAACACTTGTACAGCTGGGTGGTAATCGTGTCCTGGTCCCTTCCTTCCGCATGGCCGAAGGCTACCAGTTCCCTGATTCTGACCGCCGCAACCTCCGGGACGAATTTTTCGAGGGGAAGGGAAAGGAGTTCCTGCCGGCTGCACTCCAGTTGGCGGCAGGCCGATTCATTGACATCTATAAAGGAGAGAGACGGGATTTTAAGGAGGAAGATACAGTCGTTGCTTTGGTCCAGAAGGGCCCGAAACCGTTCCAGCTCATCGAGTTTTTGCTGAAGCTCAGGATAATAGGTCTTTCGCAGGGAACGCTCACCAAGTCCTATGATCTTTTCCCGCTCGGCCTCCCAGGATTCCGTCGGATCAGAGGGCTTTTTCATAGATAGCCTCAATGTCCTTAATGGTGGGCTGCCGTGGGTTGGTAAAGATACAGGGATCGTTCAGTGCCTTTAGTGCGAGCTCGGGAATGTCGCTCTTTGTAACGCCGAGACGGGCCAGGGTATGGGTAATTCCGGCCGACTCCCTGAAGAAAGTAATCTTGGAGTGCAGGGCAGATCTCATGTCATCAGGGGCCATCCCCATGGTCGACAGTCCCATTGCCTCACCGATAAGCATGTAGCGGTCCGGGACCGCATCAAAATTGAAATCGATGATATAGGGGAGAAGGAGTGCGTTGCACTCGCCGTGGGGAGCATCCAAGAGCCCTCCCAAACTGTGCGCCATGGCATGGATAAGTCCGAGGCTGGTATTGGAAAAAGCGAGCCCCGCTTCCAGGCTTGCCAGCATCATCCGGCCGCGGAAATTGCGATTGTCCGGGGCCTCAAGAGTCGGCAGAAGATTTGAAGAAACCAGCCTGATTGCCTGAAGTGCAAAGAGGTCGGTGATGGGGGAATGGGCCGTTGAGACGAAAGCCTCGATCGCATGGCACAGGGCGTCCAGCGCCGTGTCCGCCGTCAACTCCGAAGGCATCGATGTGGTGGTGACCGGATCGATCAGAGCGACATCCGGAACAATCATTTTGCTGATAATCGCGTACTTTACCCTGCGATCGGCGTCCGTGATGATGGCAAACTGGGAAACGTCCGCGGAAGAGCCGGCGGTGGTCGGGACACAGATCAGGGGAGGCATGGAGAGTTCCACCTTGTCCACCCCTTCAAACTCGCGGACATCCCGTTTGTTGGCGCTGACAATGCCGATCCCCTTGGCGCAGTCCATGGGACTCCCTCCCCCGACCGCGACAATGGCATTGCACCCTTCCCGCTGATAGAAGTGGGCACCGGCCTCGACTTCATTAACCTTGGGATTGCTGGTTACCGAAGAATAGACAGCATAGTCAAAGCCTGCCTCCTTCAGGGTTGTGATCACATCATCCGTCCACCCGGCCGCCAGTACCCCGGGATCAGTAACGAGCAGCACCTTGCGGGCGCCGAAGTTTTTTGCGTAACGGGCAACCAATTTGCGGGCGTCGTTGCCGAATATGAATTCGGGAGCCACGAATTTTCGTAAGGAGAATTCATCCTGTTCCATTGCGCTTCCCCCTCTTTTCTGAAGAAAAGAGCGAATGACTATCATTATTTCTAATGATTATAACAGGAATCCACGAAAAGTCGGGTGAACGAACCGTTCGAATTCAGCCCTATGAAATCATCTCCCAGAGGGTGATGTCGAGGGGCTCGGCCAGGAGTCCAGGAGCTTTTGCCTTGAACGCCTCCAGGTAGGGCATGGCCAGATGCTCCTCCAGGGCCTTCAAACTAACCCAGTTCTCGTAGAGCATGAAGAGAGCCGGGTCATCGGCGGACTGGTGCAGATCGTAGTTGATGCACCCCGCCTCGGCCCGGGTCGGAGCGACGAGGGCCATGATTTCCTGCCGTACCTGCTCTTCCAGCCCGGCCTTCGCTCTGGCCCGGGCAATCACCGTCACCTTTCCGTCTGCCATGGTTCGCCTCCTTACAGTTCGTTCAGTATTTCGAGCCGCTTCTTCTGATACTCGTCGTCGGTAACAAGCCCCTTGTTCTTCAGGCCATTCAGGATAATGAGCCGCTCCTCCAGGCTTTTCGGCTGGTTGGCCGGCCGGTCCACCATTTTCGGCGTCTTCTGGGAAGGGGCTGCCGGCACGACAACCGGAGCATCCGGTTCCGGGCGTGGCTGCGCGGCCTCGGTAACGGGCGGTGCATCACTGTACGGGGAGAAGACGAGCCAGTCCGGCCGTTTCGTGGTGAACGGCACCCCACCCGCTGCCGCCGCGATTCGGCCGTCGATGGCGGACGGCTTCAAACGGGAACCGGGAACGAAGGGATAGAGACGCCGGTCTTCGTTGTCCATCACATCCCGGTGAACGATGCCAAGGATCAGGTTAAGCCTTCCATCCTGGTAGAACATCCGGCCGGTGGTCACTTTCGTCTCCTTGAGAAAGCCTTCGAGTGTGGAGTAATAGCCAAAGACGGCAAAGGTTACATCCTCGTCGGGGCCTGCCTGGCGTAATCCTTTGACACCGGCATCCTCCAGAACCTTCAGTTCCGTTTCAGAAAACAGCGGCGCCGGCGCCCCTTTTCCCGGCATCACGACAACCACCGAAGCCAGAGCCCTGCGGATTTCAGCGGAAGAGACCATCGCCGGATGGTCATTGGCAACGACGGGAGTACTGCCTCCCCGCTCCTGCGGAACCACATTCACAAACTGGTCCCGCACCTTCCAGACAGTCTGCCCCGATCCAGCCTCAGCACCACCTGTCTTCATCGACGCGCAGCCCGCAAGAGACAGGGCCACAAGCAGCACCATCCCACAAAGCTGCACCGCTGCACCAATTGATATGTTCAGCTTCGATATTTCCATGATCTGCTCCTTCCCGGCGCCATGCATGTACCGTTAGCCACTCAAACCGTTGCCTGACTGCTCTGAAAAAAGGGAGGGGCGACACTGCCCCTCCCCCTGCGGCGACTTCAAGGCCACGGACCCGAACGCGGAGCACCTACTTCCTGGCCGGTTTCCCTTCAATCTTGTCCAGGAGTTCCTGGGCCTCTTTCAACTTCTGCTCCAGCTTCTGCACATCCTCAGCCGAGTAAGTCCTGGTACCCTTCTTCATCTCGGTCTGCATTTTCTTGACTCTTTTCTGGATAGCTTCCGCTTCACCCAGGCAATTCTTTGCCGAGATGTTGCAGATGGCCTGCTCCTGTTTGGACGGCTCCTGGGCAAGCGCGGGGATGGCACCCGAGACCATAAAAGCCGTCATAACGATAAGTGCACGTTTTTTCATGCATGCCTCCTTGAGTTAGTTCATTGTGATGTCGGTCTTTCCCTAGAAAGGAAGTTTACCAAATCCCATAAGAGAAAACGCCGGGGTCAGAAGACAGGTGAAAGTCAGGACAATAAACATCCCCGCGGCAACCTTGCCGCTGATCTTGCCATACGTCACACCGGTAACGGTAAAGCAGATAACGACGAACGTAACGTTCATGAACGCCAGATAGGGGGCTACGCCGATAATCGTGGTCCCATCAGGCTTATGGCCGCCACCGGTGGCAAAGAAATACGCGTAAACGGCACAGACGATGCCGACAAGCAAGGCGCCGTTCCCGACGGTCCGCAGGTCTGTCACACCCGTCAAAAGGGCATGGCCAGTCTGCATGTACAGGACACCGAACACGAACAGCAGCCCGGCGGTGAAGGGATCGGCAAAAACCGCCGCCTGAAGAGTCGCACCTATGACAACAAGTATACCAACGACCGCACTGACGAAACCAGTGCTTTTGGCTTCCCCGTATCCCAGGAAAAACATGCCGACCGGAATCCACATAATGCTGATCAAAACGAGTAGCGCTAACGTCATAACCTTCTCCTTACTGACATAACCTCTCCCGTCAGGCTTCGTTGCCGGCTGCCGGGAAAGGGTTGGGCCCCTGTCTCACTCGGCAGTGGTCGGATCGATAACGGTTCTCACTTCCGCTACGCTGTTGGCTGGAAAGCCACCCTGCTTCGCATGTTCGAGAACCATTTCCTTGTTCGGGGCGATATAGATGCAGTAGATCTTGTCATCGGTCACAAAGCTCTGTACCCACTGAATCTGGGGACCGAGCCCGGAGAGGACACTGCACGACTTCTGGGAGATGGCCTGGAGATCCTGGGGCGACAGCTTCCCTGCTCCTGGCAGGTCTCGTTCGATCACGTACTTCGGCATGGGGAGACTCCTTTTATCGTGTGCCTTGCATCACCGGGATGTCAGGCACAGTTTGCATGAACAGCCGATGTTACCAGTAGAAGAAGGTGCCGAGCGCCACCATGTTGCCATTCTGTTTGTCGCCGTTGAACCACTTGTCCTGGGCCCAGGTATACTCCGCCATGACCTGCCAGTTCTTGTTGATGTTATAGGTTACGGCACCCACCGCCGCATGCTGCATCTTGATATGGGAGTTCACATCCGCCTTGTCCGCATCGGTTTCTTCAGCCCGTGATTGGCCATAGTTGATGCCCAGCTTCCACTCGGGGGTCAGCTGATAGGTGGTCTGGGCCAGAAAGCCCCAGTTATACCGCTCCTTGCCGACGGCATCGGTGGCATCGTCACCCTGCATGCCGAGCATCCCCAGGGCCCGGCCTCCATAGCCCGAGGCCAAGAGTTCGAGGTTGCCCAGGAAAACCTGCACGCCGGTAGCGCCGCCAAGGGAGGTGGCATGGCCGCCGTCACGAGGACCGCTGGTGAACCCAGCCGTCTGGTAGAGACCTTCCAGCCAGGCCTGCATCTTGCCTCCCGTGAAGGTGGTGGCATAGGAGACCTCGGCTTCCAGGCGGGGGATGTTTTTCTTCGTCGCTGCGCCGATATCGTTGGTGTCGTTGACGCTGAAGGCGACCTTGACACCACTCAGGTCCGGGGTGGTGTACCGGAACTGGGCGCCGAAGTTGGGATAGAGGTAGCCGTAGCCGATGTGGCCCATAGTCGGACCGTTGGGGAGCGGGCCCACGACGCCGACACCGAAGAGGGTCATATCGGTCAGGATGTTCTTGGACTGATAGAGGTTAATGGCGCGGCCGGCGAGAAACTGGCCGAACTTGCCATCAGCGGTGAAATAGATCTCGCGGAAGTCTATGTTGGGATTGATTTCGGTGCGGCTGCCATTGTCGTTCTGGACCTGCGGGTAGAGGCCGAGCCGGACCGCGTAGTCGACTTCCTTGATGGTGGGAGACTTGATGTTGAACCCGATCCCCACCGGCAGGAGGCCGGTCCGCACCCGGAACTGCTGCTGGCCCTCTACGTCAGTGTCAAGGCCGAGTGAGCCGCCTGTGACGCCGGCAGGTCTTTCGTCGACCGACTCATAGGTAGCAAAGACGTTGATGAAGCCATCGGTGGTGAACTGCCACCCGTTTTCTCCGCCTACGACGAACGCGGCCTGGGCGGAAGGTAGTGCTGCCATGGTCGACAAAATCGTCATGGCGATAATGGTACCTTTCTTCATTGCGAATCCTCCCCTCATGTCATGGTGTACTGCGTGACGTGGTGCATCTGGCCAGGTGCCGGCTGGCTCACTCCCCGCCGGACACGCTATCGCGGCAGGGTAACTATGGTGAAACTGATCGACTAATGAATCCCGCGAGCTCCGAAAAAAATGGGCGGGGAATTGAAGGAGAACTCCCCCGCCCCAAAGGAGTAACAACTGCGCTGCCAGCGTCCCGGCAGCCTTCTTTTCGGATCTCGTCCGTCAACGAACCGATCCCGGTACACTTCTCCACTCTTTCCAATGCCCCGTGGCGAAGCACACAGGCTGGTATGAGGAAGGCGCTTGCAGCCTGCTCGCAGTCCCTGCGGAGTTACCCTTATGCAACCGCAGTACCATAAATAGAACAGTGGTTTTTAAATTGAAACAAGGATGGATAAAGAACCAACTGCACTCGCAACTATCCGTAAATAGTCGATTTAGCTATTCCTAACGATGTAGCGCACCAGCAATAGAAAATTGTTTGAATTGTGGAGGATAACCACAGCGTGGAGATTTTTCCCACCACACCCGTGGAGCGGAAGGGCAAATCAAGGGAGAGAAATTAGTTTCAGAATAATTACGTTATGTTAACAAATTGGAGTTTTATCAAACCTTGTTTGACATAACGGCATATCAATTGCTAGTATTCCTTACAGGGCAGGCATATCTGACAACCAGTTTTGTATTCACTACCCTATAACGGGGTTTACCCCGTCCAAGGATGACCATGAAAACCGCGGAGAATTCCCTTCATCATTACAAATTCGAAGTTCCGGAGATCATTTTCGGCAGGGGGCTCCTGACCCAGATCGGCCCGTGCGCCCGCCGCCTGGGGGGGCACAAGGTCTTTCTTGTGAGTGATCAGGGGCTGTTCGCTTCCGGGTGGGTGGACAGAGCCCTCAAGAGCATCATGGACGCGGGGCTCGAGGTGATCTACTACGACAACATAACGCCCAACCCCAAGGATGTGGAGGTGGAGGAAGGGGCACGGGAATACATCCGCCACGGGTGCGACATCATTGTCGGACTGGGGGGCGGGAGCTCCATGGATGCGGCCAAGGGGGTAGCGATCCTCGTCTCCAACGGGGGGAGGATCAGGGACTTCGAGGGTCCGGACAAGATATTCCGCCCCCTCCCCCCCCTTGTTCTCTGCCCCACCACCTGCGGCACCGGTTCCGACGTCTCCCAGTTCGCCATCATCAATGACACCGAGAGACGCTGCAAGATAACCATCATGAGCCGGTGTGTCGCCCCGGACATAAGCCTGACGGATCCGGACACTCTTGAGACGCTGCCCGACGAATACGTCTGCACCACCGCCACCGATGCCCTGAGCCATGCCATGGAGGCATTCTTCTCGGTGGCCTCCACCACCCTCACCGACGTCCACGCCATCAAGGCCCTGCGATTGGTTTCCACGAGCCTGGTCAGTGCCGTCAGGGAACGGAAACCCAACGACCTGGAGAACCTTGCCCGGGCCAGCCTCCACGCGGGGATGGCGTTTTCCAACTCGCTTCTGGGCATCGTCCACGCCCTCGCCCACCCCATCGGAGGGCTCTACGACGCCAACCACGGCAGCATCAACGCCGTCCTCCTGCCGGAGGTGGTCAAGTACGACATTCCCGTGGTGACGGAAAAGCTCCCGGAACTGGCCTGGGGGTTCGGGCACCAGACCGACGGCAACACCAACACCGCCTCCGAGGTGGTCCAGGAGGCCCTGGATAACATGCTCGACGCCGCCGGCGCTCCCCGGAGCCTGAGAAGCCTGGGGGTCAACCGCAAGGACCTCCCCGAGCTGGCCCGACGGGCCCTGAACGATGTCTGCATCGTTACCTCCCCGCGGGAGGCGGATGAAAAAGACCTCCTGTCGATTCTCGAAAAGGCGTTCTGACATGGGTGAAGCCAAGCGGACACAGTTTGATGAAACGAGCCTTGAACGGCTGCTGGGCCTTGAAAGCTCCAAAATCGGCTATTACGCCGAGGTCAAACAGAAGATTCAGGAACTTGAGGCAGCCAACATCGGGCTGAGAATCAAGACCAACGAGCTCCAGGCCGTCTTCGACGCCATCAGCGACGGCGTGGCCATCTACGACCACCACGGCACTGTCCAGCACCGAAACCACGTCTGTCCGCGGCTCTTTCCCCAGGAGACCCTGGTCGGCAAATCCTGCAGAGCCCTCTTTCACCCCGATGTGGAGCGCCAGCCGTCCCAGTGTCCGGTGGAGCAGGCGCTCGCCGGCGAAACCATGCAGATATCGTTTACTGCCACGAGAGGGGACGGGGTAACCCGTTACTTCGACGTCACCGCAACCCCCATCGACGACCCGAAGGTGGAGACCCGCGCCCTCCTCTTCATCCGCGACGTGACCGATAAGCGGCTCCACGAACTGCAGCTCATGCAGGCGGAAAAAATGTCGAGCATCGGCATGCTGGCGGCGGGGGTTGCCCATGAGATCAACAACCCCCTCACCTCGGTTGCGGGATATGCAGAGGCCCTCCTGCGGCGCTTCCGCTCCGAACCGGAACTGACGGAAGACCCGCGGCTCACCGACTTCAAAAAATACCTGGAGGTGATAATCCGCGAGTCATACCGCTGCAAGGGGATCATCGACAGCCTCCTCACCTTCAGCCGCAAATCCGACGGTTCCGTCGGCGTCGTGAATATCAACCAGATTCTCCAGGAGGTGCTGGAACTTGTCCGGCACAAGTCACGCTTCGAGAAGATCGAAATCACTGAATTCCTCCAGCAGGACCTGCCGCCAATCAGGGGGGACGCGGCGGGACTGAGACAGGTATTCATGAACCTGACCATGAACGCCCTCCAGTCCATTGAGGGGGCAGGGCTTGTGGAGATTGCCACCTCTGAACAGGATGGCATGATAACAGCCTCCATCTGCGATGACGGCTGCGGCATATCCTCTGTCCTTCTCGACCAGATATGGGATCCGTTCTTTACCACCAAGGAGGTGGGAAAAGGGCTCGGCCTGGGACTGGCGGTGACCTACAACATCATCAAGAAGCACGGCGGCGAGATTCAGGTTGAGAGCAAAGAGGGCAAGGGATCGAAATTCACGGTGAGGCTTCCGTCATGTCAGCTGTAGGAACGCGCAAAGAAGCGAAACTGCTCGTCGTCGAAGACGAGCGCAACCTGAGGGACTTGCTTGAAGCGGAGCTCAGACGGAGCGGCTACAAGGTCGAGACGGCCGCCGACGGTGAAGAGGGGCTGGACAAGTACCGGCAGGAGATCTTCAATGTGGTCCTCCTTGACGTCAAGATGCCGGGCATGGATGGGGTCGAAGTCCTTCGACAGATGCGCACCGAATCCACCGTTCCCGAGATCATCGTCTTCACCGGTCACGGCACCATTGAAACGGCAGTGGAATGCATCAAGCACGGGGCCTACGACTACCTCACCAAGCCGGTGAAGCTCGACGAACTGGAGATGGTGATCGACAAGGCCTATGAAAAAAACCGCCTCCGGATCGAAAACATCAACCTGAAGCTGGAAATCAACAAGTTCGAGGAGCGGATCGTCGGGAAGAGTCCGGTCATGCTGAAGCTCCTGGAAACCGTACGGCGCTGGGGGATTACCGACGAGCATGTCCTCATCTGCGGCGAGAGCGGCACGGGCAAGGAACTGGTGGCCCGGGCCGTCCACGACGCCAGCCGCCGCACCGCAAAACCCTTTGTCACGGTCAACTGCGGACGACTGAACGCCAACACCGCCGAAAGCGAGCTCTTCGGACACGTCCAGGGGGCCTTCACCGGCGCCAACAAGGGGAGAGCCGGCCTTTTCGAGCTGGCCGACACCGGCACCCTGTTCATGGACGAAATTTCCGAGATGCCCCTCGACGTCCAGGTAAAGCTCCTGCGGGTCCTGGAGACCAGCACCTTCCGGCGCCTCGGGGGAAACCACGACATCAGCGTCGACGTCCGCTTCGTCTTCGCCTCCAACAAGAAACTGGAAGAGTGCGTCAACCGGGGGGAATTCCGCGAGGACCTGTTCCACCGGATCAACCTTCTCCCCATCAATGTCCCCCCTCTGCGGGAGCGCCCCGATGACATCATCCCCCTCTCCTACTACTTCCTGAAGACCGCAACCGAAGCGGGCACCGGCGAGTGGGAGATCAGCGAGGAGGCAATGGCCGCCCTCACGGCCTACTCCTGGCCCGGCAATGTGCGGGAACTGCGCAACGTCATCCGCCGCGCCAGCATCCTCGCCACCGAGCCGGTCATCTCCTCGGACCTCCTCCCCTTCTCGCCGCCGAAGACCCTGCCGGCCCCCCGGGCCGCCGGCTCCTCAGCAGGAGAGGCCCCACCTCTCCCCCTCTGGGTCGTCGAACGGGACCACATCCAGAGGGTGCTGGAGCAGGTGGAGGGGAACAAGAGCCGGGCGGCAAAACTGCTCGAAATAGACCGCAAGACCCTTTACACGAAGCTTGAGCGGTACGGCCTGCCCACCTAGGAGCCCGTCGGAGGCGACACCGGGAGCCCGATCCCCGCGGACGTGACATCAACGGCCCGCGCACCTTTTCGCAGCCATCAAGGCGTGGCGTTTTTCTACACCCATGACCACCCGGCCGCATTCAACGGGCCCTCTTTCCATACGAACAGGCACTAAACGTCCCGATATTCCATTCCCCAGGGGGTAGCCAACCCCCTTTCCGTCAGGGGATCACACAATAATGCAGAATATTTCTACACTGTAACCTTTCTCTACGCCTGTTACGGCAGAAACTGCCGACACGGATCACCCTGCCATGAACCCAACAGTTGCACTCGACATCTTGCGAGAAAAAGGGCTGCTCCCCCCTGAGACCCTGACCCTTGCCATTACCGGAACCTGCAATCTCAGGTGCCATCACTGCTGGGTCGATGCAGGGTCCTCCGGCACAGCGCCTGCCGTGCCGACCCGGACCCTTCTCCGTCTGCTCGAAGAGTTCGGGGCACTTGGAGGGGGAGGTGTCCGCTTCACCGGCGGGGAGCCCCTCTGCCACCCGGGGTGGCTGGAACTGGTCCGATCCGCCCGCGCCATCGGTTATCGTAGTGTCTCGCTGCAGACAAACGGGATGCTGTTCACGGAGCACAACGTCGCGGCACTGAAGGAATTGGATTTCCCCGGGCTTGCAATCCAGATCAGCCTCGATGGGGCTACGGCGCCGATTCACGACCTCGTGCGGGGAAGGGGTGCCTTTGCCGGCGCGCTGGACGGGATTCGGCGGCTCCGGGATGGGGGGCTCGGGAAGCGCATCACCCTCTTTATGACAGAGATGCGGCACAACCTGGAGGAAATCCCGGCCCTGCTGCACCTGGCGAGCGAACTGGAGATCGGCTCCGCGGTAACCGGCTCCCTGGTAAGATGCGGCCGCGCCGCACAGGATTCACCGGTCGCGCCGCCCACCCTTGAACAGTACGAACTGCTGCTGCGCCGCTTCGATTCCGACCCATCATTCAGGGAGCTTTACGAACGGATCGGGAACGTGGCCGCGTTGGAGTGGCGGAGGGAGACAGCGCCCCGGACGGAGTGTTGCGCCTTTGTGCAAAACCCCTATCTCACCCCGGACGGCCGGCTCTACCCGTGCGTACTGTGCCATGTGGACCGGTATGCGGTGTTCGGGGTTCTGCAGAAGGATCTGGCATCGGCTTTTGTGGAGGGGGCCCCCCTCTGGGACACCCTCAAAAAAATGAGCCAGTGCCGCGCCGGTGCGAACGCCGCCTGCCGGGAGTGCCCCGGCCGGCTCACCTGCGCAGGGGGGTGCATGGGGCGGGCCTGGGCCAGCAGCGGGGCCCTCCTCGCCGTCGATGACCGCTGCGAGGTGCGCCAGGCACTCTATCGGCAGAACAGCAGCCTCGCTTCAACCCGGGAAAAGCATGTCGCTGCAGAGGCCACCGAGGAGACCGAGTAACACCAAATTTCCGCCTCTACGGCGAAAGGGTCCTCTCCCCTCCTCCCATCCCCCTCCCCTCACTGGGGCGAAATTACCCACTGTAGACATAATCCATACCGCCAATAGCCCCCTGAATAGCCCCTATCCTTAGAAAACTGTTTCGAATTTCCCCTCATCTCTTTTTCCCCCTGGCGCCCTCTCTTCCCACAAAACACCGTAAACAGCTGAAAATAAACCATTGTTTCTTTTGGCACCAGCTTTGCTATAACAATGTAAACAGGGCCACAATGAACTACATCGCACCCTGAAAAGGTTCTGAACGCAGGTGCCGGCAGTACTCTAAAACAAAGTTATTGGGAGGTGATACGAGGGGGCGGATCAGCCACATTTCCGGTTACCGTATCGTTGTGCAGACACAATCAAGGATGGACTCGCCAGATGAGTTCACATCACACAAAGGAGGAAGCACCCATGCCACATTTCAGAGATGTACAGCGGAAACTGAGCCTCGAAAGACAGGAGTACCCGATCAAGATGCAGCACGCCTATCCGTCGGTAAATATCGGCTGGGGTGCGCACACCATGGTTGGCAACGACGCCAAGGCGCTGGGCATGACCAACGCCCTCATCGTCACGACCGGCCTAAAGGGAACCGGCATCATCGAGGCCATACAGGGTGTTCTGAAGTATGCCGGCGTATCGTCCGAGGTCTATGACAAGGCGACTCCGAACCCGAAGGATTATGAAGTCATGGAAGGGGCCAAGGCGCTCGCCTCCGGCAAGTTCGACGGCATGATCAGCATCGGCGGCGGCTCCACCACCGACTGCGCAAAAGCCATCAAACTCGTTTACAGCCACGACGGGCAGGACGTTCGCACCTTCGAGGGTGCATTCAAGTGCACCAAGAAGAACAAGATCCCCCACCTCGCCATCAACACCACCTCGGGAACCGGTTCGGAAGTCTCCTGCTTCTCCATCATCAACCACACCGAGAAGATGTACAAAATGGCCCTGTTCGACCCGCAGTGCACACCGAGCAAGTCGGTCAACGATCCCCTCCTTCACCAGTGCATGACCCAGGAACTGGCCGCCTACACCGGCATGGACGCCCTGACCCACGCCGTGGAAGCCATCGCCTCCCGTCTCTGCGTTCAGTCCGCCTACGGCCCCGGCCTCTGGGCCATCACCGAAATTTTCGCCAACCTTCGTGAGTCCGCCTGCAACCGGAACAACGACCGGGCCGTCGAGCAGATGGTCTGGGCCGAAATGGCCGCCGCCTACAGCTTCAACAGCGCCGGCCTCGGCATCGTCCACAGCATGGCCCACGCCATGGGCGGTCTCTATGACTCTCCCCACGGCCTCTGCAACGCCATCGCCCTGGTCGATGTCTGCCGCTACAACCTGCCGGCAGCTACCGCCCGCTTCGCTATGATGGCCCGGGCAGCAGGAATCAACACCGAAGGCATGTCCGACATCAAGGCCGGCGAAAAGTTCATCGACATGATCCAGGAGCTGAAAGACGACCTGGGGATCACCACCCGCTTCGCCGACCTCGGCCTGCAGGAAAAAGACCTCGACGGTCTGTCGAAGTTCGCCGCCGCCGATATCTGCTCCGAAGGGAACCCGAAGGATGTGGGCTTCAAGGAAATGCGTTCGGTCTTCAAGGGCTGCATGTAAGACGTACCGTACAGATAGAGAAGTGCCATGACGTAAAAAGCCGCTGGGCCCGGGGAGCAGTTCTCTCCGGGCGCCAGCGGCGCTCTCACATGAGCACAAGGGGTGCACAGACAAAGCCAGACGAGGTAGCCCATGATGACTGAACAAGAGGTAAAGGATCTTCTCCAGCGCGGCGGCTACATTGCCGACGAGTCCATCGCCACCGCCGTTTTCCTTGCCCTCCGGATGGAGAAGCCGATCCTCATAGAGGGCCCCCCCGGCGTCGGCAAGACCGGCCTCGCCAAGACCCTCTCCCAGGTCATGGGCTTTCCCCTGGTGCGGCTCCAGTGCTACGAGGGTATCGACGAGGGGAAGGCGCTCTACGACTGGGAATACGGCAAGCAGCTCCTCTACACCCAGCTCCTGCGCACCCAGCTGGACAACTACCTCTCCGTATCGGCCGACCTGCGGGAGGCGGTGGAGCGTCTCTCCGCGGAAGAGAGCCTCTTCTTCTCCCAAAACTTCCTGGTGCAGCGCCCCATCCTCCGCAGTTTCCTCTCCGACACCCGGTCCCTGCTCCTGATCGACGAAATCGACCGTTCCGGCGACGAATTCGAAGCGCTCCTCCTGGAGTGCCTGAGCGATTTCCAGGTCTCCATCCCCGAACTGGGAGTCATTGAGGCCCGGAGCAGACCCCTTGCGATCCTCACCAGCAACGGCACCCGGATGATCTCCGACGCGCTGCGCCGCCGCTGCCTCTACCTCTACATCGGTTACCCCGAATTCGACCGGGAAGTGGCCATCGTCCGCACCCGGTTCCCGGAACTGTGCGAGGGGCTCGCCCGGCAGATGGTCGAATTCCTGCGCAAGGTCCGCGAGCTGAACCTGCGCAAGCCCCCCAGCGTCTCCGAAACCCTCGACTGGGCCCAGGTGCTTACCATCCTCCATACCACCCACCTCACGCCTGAGGTGGTCGCCAACACGGTAGGGGCCATTGCCAAGCACCAGGCGGACCTGAAACAGGTGACCGACCTGGCCCTGCAGGAGCTGCGATAGTGGAACGGATCATCACCAGATTCGTCACCGCCCTGCGCGAGCGGGGGGTCAGGGTCTCTCCGGGAGAGAGCCTCGATGCGGTGCACGCCCTGGCCCTTGGCGGTCTGACGGGACGGGAATCGGTCAAGGCGCTGCTGCGCCTGACCCTGGTGAAGAACGTCAACGAACTGCCGGTGTTCGACGAGGTCTTCGACCGGTTTTTCAGCAGCAGTCAACCCATCCCCCCCGGACTCGATGCCGCCGATCTCCTGGGCGCCCTGATCCATATCGTCGAAGGGGGACAACTGAAGGCCGATGAGCACAGGACGAAGGAAAAGGATGATCCGCTCCTGGTGACTGACGAGGAGTTGACCGCCGAAGAGCTGGAAGAGCTGCTAGGGCTGGAAGAGAGCGATGACGATTCCGCCGGAGCGGAGGTCATGGTGCAGCTGGACGGCTATCACGGCAAAATGGATGCGCCGACCCCATCGGACTACTACATGAAGAGTCCGCCCACCGTCGCCTTCAACCAGAACCTCGGGGCCAAGAAGCAGGTCGCATTCACCCCCGAGGAGCTGGCCGACATGCAGGAGGTGGTCTGCCGGATGCTCGTGCGCATCCGCAAGGACGTGCAACGGATGAAGGAGATGGAGAGCCGCGGCAAGCTCCATGTCATCAGGACGATCCAGAAGAACTACCGCCACGGCATGGTGCCGTTTCTCCTGTCGCTGCGCCGCAAGCGCAAAGAAAAGCCGCGACTCGTGGTTTTCTGCGACGTCAGTTTCTCGGTGAGCCACGCCACGCGCTTCATGCTGCTGCTCCTCCACACCCTCCAGAACCGGGTGATGGATGTCCGCAGCTTCGTCTTCAACAAGGACGTGGTGGAAATTACCGACCGGCTCCGCAACATGCCGGTCAATTGCCTGCTGGAAACCATCGACAAAGGTGATATCGTCAACCTGGACGATAACAGCGATTACGGCAACGTCTTCCTCACCTTCAAGAAGAAACACCTGGAAAACATGCGCGGCAAACCGGCAATCATCATCATGGGGGATGGGCGTAACAACTACAACGAAGCCAACGAGTGGGCGCTGGAGGAGATTCGGGAAAAGGCGGGCTACATGCTCTGGCTGACCCCGGAGGAGCGCGACCTCTGGCAACGGGGGGACTGTCTCATCGATCTGTACGGTTCGTACTGCGACCGTGTCGAGGTCGTCCGGGACGTGGACGAGTTGAGCCGGATCGTGGAGGACCTTTTCCACACCCTCTACGATCATCATGATACCCGGGCCTGGAAGGGACGCCGCCAGGAGCCCGAGGCTCAAGAGGATGAAACATACTGGAACTACTACAACAGGGCCTCACCGACTGAACGGCCCGTCTTTGCGATGAAGCCAAGCCCTTCCAGCAGCGAATGGAAAGAACGTTTCGGCATCCACTACCGGAAAAGGGGCTGACGCGTGGGTGCGCAGGTGAACGCACTTCGCCCGCCCCGAGGCACAACCATTGAATACTACCTGTGAATTCCAGAGTCATCGCCTCGAACTGGAGACGAAGATCGATGAGTTGCGCCGGTCCCGCGAGGAACTGGAAGCATCAAGGAACACGTACGCCCTCCTGTACGATTTCGCCCCGGTTGGCTATTTCACCCTGGACCGGGACGGGGTGATCCAATCGGTCAACCTGTTCGGTGTTCGCCTGCTGGGGGTGGAACGCGCCGGCCTGATCAGCCGGCGCTTCGAGCAGTTCGTCGCCGACGAGGAGCGGTTCGTCTTTGACAAATTCATCCGGACGGTCTTTGCCAGCCAGGGGAAGGAGACCTGCCGGCTGAGGCTGCTGAAAAGCGATCTGCAACCGCTCTTCGTCCGGATAGAGGCGATGGCCACCGAGTCGGGGGAGGAGTGCCTTGCCGTGCTCGTGGACATCACCGAGCGCAGGCGGGCGGAGCACGCGCTGGCCGAGAGCGAGTACAATCTCGCCAAGGCCCAGTCCATGACCCACGTGGGGTCCTGGAGCTTCGATCCCGCAACAGGCGAGGTGAACGCATCCGATGAGCTGCTGCGGATTTTGCGCCTGAGCCGTGACGATACTACCCACGAGGCCTTTGCCAGCGTGGTCCATCCCGAGGACCTGGAAAACGTCATGGACCACCTCCGGCTGGGCATTGAACATGGCAAGAGCTACGAAATCGAGCACCGCCTGCAGTTTGCAGACGGCACCTCGAAGTGGGTCTATACCATCGTCGAGCCGTCGGTCAACAGCGCCGGCACGGTGGTGAAGCTCTACGGCACCACCCAGGACATCACCGAGCGCAAGCAGGCAGAAGTGGACCTGAGGAACAAGACCAACGAGCTGCAGGCCATCTTCGACTCCATCAGCGACGGCATCACGGTCTATGACCATGACGGCCTGGTCCAGCACCACAATCTCATCAGCCCCTGGATGTTTCCCCATCAAATGATTCCGGGCACATCGTGCCAGCCTATGTTTCACCCGGAGACCCCTTCCCTGCCGCAGGGATGTCCCGTCGAGCGGGCGCTGCGGGGCGAGCGGGTGGAAACCTCCCAGGTGTCCGTGCGTGAAGGGGGGAAAACCCGGTATGTGGACATTACCGCAACCCCCATCAAGGACGCGCTGGGAGAGAAAGACCGGGCGCTGGTCTTTTTCAGGGACGTCTCGGAAAAGCGGCTCCAGGAAATGCACCTGATCCAGACCGAAAAGATGTCGGCCATCGGCGTTCTTGCAACAGGAATCGCCCACGAGATCAACAACCCCCTCACGTCGGTGGCGGGCTACGCAGAAGCACTGCAGCGACGGTTCCGCGACGAACCGGGCCTCAAAGATGATTTCCGCCTGGATGTCTTTCCCCAGTATCTCGATGTCATCGTCCGGGAGTCCTATCGCTGCAAAGGGATCATCGACAACCTCCTCAGCTTCGGCAGAACATCGGACGGAGCCTTTATCGCGGTGGATATCAACGGAGTCCTGCGGGAAATTCTCGAACTGCTGGAGCACCAGCCGAGCTACCGGCAGATTCACGTCGTGACCAGCCTGAAGGAGGACCTCCCCCCTGTCCTCGGCGACCCGTCCGGGCTTCGCCAGGTCTGCATGAACCTGCTGATCAATGCCCACCAGGCGATCACGGATGGAGGGACGGTGGAGGTAACCACGGACCTTGCGGATGACGACATGGTATCCGTTCAGATTCGCGATACCGGTTGCGGCATTCCCCAAGAGACCATCGAACGGATCTGGGACCCGTTTTTCACCACCAAAAAAGTCGGCAAGGGGATCGGCCTCGGCCTGGCCCTGACCTATAACATTGTCAAGCGCCACGGAGGCGAGATCAGTGCGGAAAGCAGGAATAATGAGGGGTCACGGTTCACGGTGAAGCTGCCGGTCAGCCGCTGATTCGCTGAAAAGGCGTGCCTGGGGTATTATAGGGACACATGCCGTCACTGTGCAGCTCAGTGTGCCGGTCATCGCGGCTGCGGGGGGGATTATCCTGCTCGGTGAAACCATCACCGTCCGCCTGGTGATCGCCTCCACGGCGATTCTCGGCGGCATTGCGCTGGTGATCCGCGCGAAAGCTTCGTCTGGTTTTAGATATTGACTGATATATTCGGTACGTTATCAATCAGTCGTCTGCTCTGCCGATGAACCGATAAATGGCCGCACCGAGGAGAGCTCCAGCAACGGGTGCAACCCAAAAGAGCCACAACTGGGCTATCGCCCAATCGCCGACGAACAAAGCAACGGCTGTACTCCGTGCAGGGTTTACCGATGTGTTAGTAACAGGAATGCTGATCAAGTGAATCAAGGTAAGCCCCAAGCCTATTGGTAACGGAGCAAAGCCTTGTGGTGCCCGTTTGTCGGTTGCACCAAGAATAATGAGCAGAAACATCATGGTCATAACAATTTCACAAACCAGAGCAGCCAGCAGGGAATACCCACCAGGCGAATGGACGCCGTAGCCATTGGAAGCAAAGCCTGCGGTCACATCAAAGCCAGCCTTGCCACTGGCAATGATATAGAGTACGCCACCCGCGAGAACGCCGCCCAAGACCTGCGCGATTATGTAAGGTATCAGTTGATTTGCTGGAAACCTACCACCAGCCCAAAGTCCGACAGAAACTGCAGGATTGAGATGACAGCCGGATATATGCCCAATCGCATAGGCCATCGTCAGCACTGTCAATCCAAATGCCAGCGAAACACCAAGCAAGCCAATGCCCACATTTGGAAATGCAGCAGCCAATACCGCACTTCCGCACCCGCCGAGAACCAGCCAAAATGTACCAAAAAACTCAGCGCCATATTTTTTCATGTTCTTCTCCTTTCAGTTTGTGATGCTTATTCCTAACTACGAGTACAACGGCTTTGCCGGTGTTACGCTTTGCTGAAAATAACTTTTACCATTGACTCAGTGTGTATCGGTGTGTATTGTGCCGGCGGCAAAGGCGACCACCAGAAATACAAACACCCGTCAAAAGCTGGCCATGTTGTAGTGCCACATCCACGTAAAGACCTGCCAACCGGAACCTTGCGGAACATTTTCCGTCAGGCAGGTTGGGAATGGAGGTAAAATGTTATACCCCGCATATGTTCACATTGGAGATGATAAACACGCCTATGGTGTAACTATCCCCGACTTTCCCGGCTGCTTCTCTGCCGCCGATGACTGGGAGGATTTACCACACATGATCCAAGAGGCAGCAGAAGTCTATTTTGAAGGCGAGGATATACCTGTACCGGCACCAACATCATTAGAACAATTGGCTACTAACCCCGAATATCAAGGAGGGGTCTGGCTCTTGGTAGATATTGATCTTGCTAAACTTAAACTTAAAGCAAGGCGAGTAAATATCACCATGTCGGAAAATCTGCTGCATGAGATCGACCGTTATGCCGAGCAATACCATATGACTCGTTCCGGCCTATTGGCCCAGGCTGCCGAGCAATATATTCACCGCAAACAATCAGCTTAAAAGAGTAAACTCAAAGGAGTAAACTCAAAGGGTCAGACCTACACAATTGACAAATTTAAGCTTTTGGACTACCCAGGATGGTGGAAGCGACTGTTTCCTGCAAGGGGCTCTTATATTCCGCTTTTATGAAGTCGTGCACGAATTGGCGGTACTTCTTCCGGGCAGTTGCTTCTCTCTTGCCGAAGTAACCGAGGATGAAGTCAGGTTCTCAACCATCCCGGAGCCAAAGCATCTCCTGTGTAGCTGTGATAGCTCATCCAGGGGTACACTTCAGGCCTTTCGGCGATACCGGCCTTGACGGGGTTCAGGTGTATGTAACGCGATAGCTCTGTTGCATAGGTATCTGCCTCCACGAGAATTGCCTTGTAGCGACCCTGTAGAAGATGCCCGGCCCGTTTGCGTTTGACGTTGTAGTTAAGTCGTGTAAGAGCTGTTGATATGCTTCATTATCTGTGAAAGGTTGCCTTGCGGCGTTTCCAGCATCAGGTGATAATGATTGTTCATCAGGCAATACGCATGAATAACAGCGCCATATCGTTCCGTGGCCCCTTCCAGGTAAGAGAGAAACTTTCCCCGGTCTCCTTTGCTCTTGAAGATATCCTTCTGCTCGTTCCCCCTTGCAGTAACGTGGTAAAATGCACCGGGGTATTCGATTCGCAGTGGGCGGGCCATTGTCTGCTCCTTCAATTCTACATTTGTTTCTAACGAATGGTACCGAAGTTATAAGAGTTGTCAAATGTGTAGGTCTGACCCTTAGGTGATGACCTAAGAGTTGTCAAATGTGTAGGTCTGACCCTTAGGTGATGACCGTATCTAGCCAAAGAAACATCCATACTCATCAGCGTTCACAACCTCAAAAAACTTTTCGATTGAGGGGACAGTCAAGTCAGGTTTGTAGCCATGCCATTTCAAATCAGCTCGGCGCCAGAATATTTTCCAGTGTTTCTGAGTTGATACATAAGTTGCCTTCGCAAATGGGTGTTCTCGAATTATGCTTGGGTCGTCCCATTGCGGACGGATTTCGAAGAGTTCCAAGCTTTGTCCCGAGAGCCTGTACCCCAAGTCTACTTCAGGGCGTATTTCAGGAGGTGGCCGCCTGATTTTTAAAAATTTTGCCAACGCCTTTTCAATTTTTTTCAGTTCAAATTCAGAGAATGCCATAACCTCAACCACCTTCTTATCAGGGCTTGGATAACCGTCGGGGAAATTACAAATTAGCGAACCAGTATAGTGGACCCCAATTTCAGGACAATAGTTTAAGATGGTGCCTGCGATAAAAAGGAGCAGGCAATGAGTGAACGGAAGCGCAAAAGCTTCACCAGTCAGTACAAGACGAAAGTTGCTCTTGAGGCGATCCGAGGCGTCA
>NZ_JAUQXO010000058.1:0-25222 GCF_030834625.1 Geobacter sp. | reverse complement strand
CCAGCCCTGCGCAGCCTTATGATCTGGTTCCGCAAGGCCTCCTGCGCTTCTTGATTCAGTGTTCGTGCATCGATCTTTTCCATGCCCGAACGATATCACAAACCGGCTTTTTATGCACTATTTAATTGCCGTGGTAATAACACCCAAGTCGGCCGTGATTATTATATCGCTCATACTTACCTCTCTTTTGATTTTGTTAGTGTCTGTGTATTACTAAAGCATGGCATGTGCCAGCAGGAAGCACTACCGCTTGTGGCGTAATTACGGTTAGATACGTGTGTCTGCTACCAGGGGGGATGGGGATTTTTCCTGTGAGGCAAGAATAATTCCAGCCGCACAGGAAAACTCCATACGGCTGGAACCTGCAGGAGATCCTATGAAGGTTTTAAATCGTGCTTGCTGAGGAGGGCGTACAACCTTGAGAGTGACAGTCCGGCAATGCGGCACGCCTCCTTGAGATCGCTGCCGGTGAGGGAGAGCAGATCGCGCAGGTATTCTTTTTCGGCCCGGGCGAATACCGTTTCGCGAAAGTCCTGGAGCCGGGGCAGCGACTGGGTGATCCGCTGGGGATCTGCTTCTGCTGCGGGCTGCTCCACGGCCGCCCGCGCGATCTGAACCCGCATGTCGAGGGGGAGGTGCTGGGGAAAGAGAGTCGGCTCCGTGCGGGCCGCCGCGAGAGCCCGTTCCAGCGTATTGACCAGTTCGCGCACGTTGCCGGGCCAGGAGTGCCGGGTCAGGGTGTCCAGAAATTCCGGGGCAAACCCTTTGGGGGCCAGACCGTAGCGATCGCAGAGCCTGTCCACGTGGTGACGGGCCAACTCCTTGATATCCTCCGGGCGCTCCCGGAGCGGCGGCAGCTCGATGGCGAACGCACGGAGCCGGAACAGCAGGTCGTCGCGGAAACTGCCGTCGCGCACCATCTGGTCGAGATCCCGGTTGGTGGCGGAGATGAGACGGAAATCACTCGCCAGCTCGCGCTGCCCGCCAAGGGGACGGAACCGGCGCTCCTGGAGAACCCGCAGGAATGCCTTCTGGACCGAGAGGGGAAGCTCGCCCACTTCGTCCAGGAAGAGGGACCCCCCGTGGGCCTGCTGGATGAGCCCTTCCCGGGCCTTTTCCGCTCCCGTGAACGTTCCCTTTTCGTGCCCGAACAGGAGGCTTTCCACCAGCGTTTCCGGCAGCGCGGCACAATCCACCACCACGAAGTTTCCCTCGACCCGGCGGCTGTTGTTGTGGATGGCCCGGGCAAAAAGTTCCTTCCCTGTTCCGGTTTCACCGGTAATCATTACCGAGGTATCGCCGGCGGCCGCCTGGGCCACCAGGTCCAGGCAATCCCGCATCTTATGGCTGTTGCCGACGATGTCATGGCGCTTGAGGGCGGTGACGCTCGTGCCGCGGCCGGCAATTTTTTCCTGCCGGTACTGGAGCGCGCGCACGAGATGCAGGGTCATCGCCTTGAGGGAGGTTCCCTTTTCGATATAGTCCCAGGCCCCGCTCCTGATGGCCAGCTCGGCGGAGTCCGGGTTGCCGTAGCCGGTGATGATGATTACCTCCGGCTCGCCAGGAGTCCGCTGGATATCCGGCAGAACGTCGAGACCGTTTCCATCCGGCAGGCTGACGTCGAGCAGCACCACGTCAAATGCCCCTGCCGCCGCCTTTTCGAGACCCTCCCCGAGGGTCGCGGCACTTTCCACCTGGTGTCCCATCCGCTTCACCATGTGCCACAGGGAAGAGCGCATCGATTCGTCATCGTCAATAATAAGGATTGCAGCCATGATCTCTTATACACTCCCGTTCATTACCCGTCGAATCGCCCGGGCCATTTCATCTCTGTCCACCGGCTTCCGCAGAACCTCGGCAATGCCTGCCGCCCGGGCCTCCTCACAGATGGCGTCCTCGTCTTCGTCCATGAAACCGGAGCAGAGGAGTACCGGCACATCGGGCCGGAGGAGGCGAATTTCCCTGATCAGTTCCGTGCCGGTCAACAGGGGCATGGTCTGATCGGTGATAATCAGGTCGAAGTTCCCGGGGTGAGCGGTGAACAGCTTCAGGGCCTCGACGCCGCCGGTGGTGGCAACGACCTCGTACCCGAGGCGCCGCAACATTTCCCCGGTGGTGGCGACCAAGTCTTCTTCGTCGTCAACGTAGAGAATCCGCTCGCTTCCTCCTGGGGGGAGGCCGTCCGGTACCGCCTCCGGCGGTTCCTCAATCGGTTCCGCCCTGGGAATCAGGACCCGCACGGTGGTTCCCTTGCCGGGCTCGCTCTCCACCACAATCCCCCCTCCATGATCCTTCACGATGCCGTAGACAACGGGCAGCCCCAGTCCTGTTCCCCTTCCCTGTTCCTTCGTGGTGAAAAACGGATCGAAGATTCGCTCCAGAACCTCACTTCCCATCCCGTGTCCCGTGTCTTTGACCGACAGTTCCACATAGGGCCCGGCATGGAGGTCGGGATGGGTGCCGGCAACATCCTCCTGAAGGGTGACATCTGACAGGGATATTTCCAGCACACCGACCTTGCCGTGCATCGCATGGGCAGCATTGGTGCAGAGATTCACGATGACCTGGTGGATCTGGGTCGGATCGACCAGGGCCATTGCCTCTTCGGAGCGGATGGCAGGACGGATATCGATGGTGGTCGGCAGCGATGCCCGCAGCAGCTTCAGGCATTCCTTCACGATGGGAGAGAGCCGCACCGTCTGCCGTTTCTGTTCCCCTTGCCGGCTGAAGGCGAGAATCTGCGTGACAAGGTTCCTGCCCCGCTCGGCGGCATTAAGCACAATTTCAAGCAGTTCCTGGTTGGTTATGCCTTCCTTGGCATCGTCGAGCGCCAGTTCTGAGCTGATGATGATGGCTCCCAGAATATTATTGAAATCATGGGCGATTCCTCCGGCCAGCGTCCCCACGGCTTCCATTTTCTGCGCATGGCGCAGCTGGTTTTCCAGCTGAATCTCCGGTGTCAGGTCCCGGACAATGACGGCATAGCTTACGACGGTGCCGGAGCTCTCCCTGACCGGGGAAAGAACTGCTTCGACATCCACAATGCTGCCGTCGTTCCGTGCGATGACATATCTGCCGGTATGGGTCGTCGACTGTGCGACAACGTCTTTGAGAGTCTGAACGAAGGGCGCTCCCAGGAGAGCCCCGCCGCAGTTGTGAATGCTTTCACCGATGATTGTGGCGCGGTCTGCCCCGTTGATCCTCTCAAACGCCGGATTGACGTAGCTTATCGCCCCATCGGGGGCAAAGAGAATGACCCCCTGCATGAACTGATCAATGACGGCAGCGAGAACCGCATGTTGTTGTTCGAACTGATTCTTTTCGGCCTGGATCCGGAGCGTTGCGATCCCGTAGGCGAGGTTGCCCGCCAGTTTCTGCAAAAGATCCACCTCTTCCGGGTCAAAGGCGTCGGCCTCATCGGCGTAAATGACCAGGGCGCCGAAGGTCCCGTCGTCGCCGGACAGCGGCAGCGCTATCACGGCAGACGCGATACGTTTGAACAGTTCGCCGGCACCCAGTCTGGCATTGATGTTCCGGACGACAGGAAACCCAGTAGAGAGAGCTTCCCGCGCGGCCCCCTGCCCCATATCCGGGTCGGGAAGGGTCTTCATCTTCGTTGCCTTGTTGTCCCAGCTCGCCACCGGCCGCACGGACGCCACCCCATCGGCCTCGGCAAACCAGACCCACGCCTGACGGTAGCCCCCGTGTTCCACCGCAACCCGGCAGACATCACTGACAAATCCCTGTTCATCCGCGGCATGCAAGAGAGTGTGATCGCACTCGCTCAGAGTCGCAAGCGCACGGTTGGTCCGCCGCAGCGACTCCTGTGAGCGTGTTATGGTCGCTTCCCTGCGGCGAATCAACAGAAACAGCAGAGCCGACGACACACCAATCAGCAGCACCCCGTTCAGCACGGTCAGCCACACCGCGGATTGCTGTCCCTTGAATGAGGTGCCGATCAGGGCGTACGTCACCAATAGCCACACTCCGCCAACTAGAGCATAGACGAGCGCGATTGAGAGGGGAGTCAGCCTCCTCTTGAACACAGGAGAAATCGTCTTGGACATGGGATCGTCTTTTCCGGGCCTATCGTTTTGTCATCATCTGCATTGCAGACTGACGACAGTTTTACAGTTTTAATGTTCCACTACCTCGTGCCGAACCGCACCCTTGCCGGCCAGTTTCACTGCATACATCAGATTGTCGGCTTTTTTCACCATCTCATCTACCGATGCCGGTGGGAGCATGTATGTTACCATCCCGACGCTGAAGGTTACCGGCCAGTCATCCTTGAGGGCTCCCTTAAGACTGTTCATCACTTTACGGACGACATTCCTTGCCGATTCAGCGTCGCTCTCCGGCAGGAGCAACGCAAATTCATCGCCGCCCAGTCTTGCCACCATATCGGTTGACCGTATGTTGCGACTGAGGGTCCCTGCCACTAAGCAGAGCAGGTCATTCCCTGCACTGTGTCCCATCGTATCATTAACCGTTTTGAAATTGTCGATATCGAGATAAATGATCGTCAGAGGGTGCCTGTAGCGAAGACTCCTGCCTAGTTCTTTTTCTGAAAATTCGAAAAAACACCTTCTATTGGGTAATTTTGTCAAATAATCGGTTTTTGCCAGGACCATTTCACGCTGCAATGAGCTTTTGAGCGCTGTTATCAGAATCGTTACCGTTAAAAAAAATGCCAACTCCATCATGTCGTTCCAATAAAGAACGACCGGGTATTCGTGATACTTCTTCGCCAACAAACTGGCTACGAGCCATGTCAAAGCGCAGGCAACGGATATTGCAATGCCGGGCAATCTCCCTGCATACCAGGAAACCAGTAAAACGGGAATCAGGTAGAGAATGGAGAGCGAAAAGTTGGGTCCCGTAAGGTAGTCAATTACGCCAACCATCCCAAGAATGATAACACCCAACGTGATAACAAGGGGCTTAGGCAGACTGTTGAGATGATCTTTCACGTTCATTTTTCTCTCTTGGGATGGCTGTCGTTCACCTGGCCTAGTCGCCCACCAACCGCTTCCGTTTCAGACCAGCACGATTGCACGGCGCATACCAACACCCGCTCTGTCGTAACCAGTTATTCTTTCAGCATATCGCATCTCGTGGAGGTGTATGTATCCGGAAATTGTTTCCTGTCCCCAATAAAGGTTCCTGCACAGCAGGAAAATTCTTGTCGGACAGGAGAGGCGTCAAAGAAGAACCATTAATCTTTGACGGGTTCTCTTCCTCAGCCATGGGCAGGTTGTTGGGAGCTGAGGAGCATGAATTAGTCCTGTCTGGCCGGGTACGTTATCCGCATCCCCTCCACGGTCGCCATGGCCGTGAGGCTATGCCGCGTTACGCTCCTAAGGCTCATGATGTTGCTGACTTCGATGCCGCGAACGACGAGGGCATCACCGATGAGCGAGCGGTGACAGCGCCAGGGTACGGTCTCGGCGCACATGATGGCAGTCGTTTTTCTTCGGGCCACCTTAATGAGTTCTTCCAGGGCCGCGTCAAACGCCGGCGTCTGCATGTAGTCGGCAAAGCCTCGAAAAGAGGCGTTGTGCCACCCCATGTTGGGCGAATCGGTCCGGGTGTGCCGCAATCCTCCCAGCTCTTTCATGTGCCGGTAGCCGATGCGACGGTTACGGAGGTATATGCTCAGGGTGTCGCGATTGAACTGGGGATTGTGCCGCGAGCGGGGGATGGTGCGCACGTCAACGAGCTGCCTGATGCCGTGCGCCCGTAACAGTCCGACGAATTCATCCAGGCTGCGCGTCGAATGACCCACGGTGTATATGGTCAGGGGTTGGGACTCCATCGCTATTTCCATGACGGCCCGTCCTTTCCTTTCCTGTCCAGGCATCAGGTCACACGGCCTTGACCGCCTGGTTCGCCGCAATGAGGAGAGGATCCCACACCGGTGCGTAGGGAGGCGCGTAGCTCAGATCGAGCTCCGCCAGCTCGAACACCGTCATCTGCTTGTAAATGGCTGTGGCGAGGACGTCGAGCCGTTTCGCCACCACGTCCTGTCCCACCATCTGGCCACCGAGGAGCAGACCGCTTCCCCTCTCGAACAGAAGCACGATCCGCATCGTGCCTCCCCCGGGGAATGATCCTCTCGTCGGTGTGTCCACGTGGATTTTTTTGAACTCTTTACCCATCTCCTGAAGCTGTCGTTCGTTGAGGCCGGTTGTGGCAACCGTCAGGTCGAAAAACTTGAACGCTGCGGTCTGATCGATGCCGTGAAACATCGTCATGGCATCGCGGTGAGCTATGTTGTTGCCCGCAAGACGTCCCTGTCTATTGGCGACCGGGCCAAGCGGCATGTAGCTGTTCCTCCCCAGTTGGCGGACATAGTGCTCGGAGCAGTCTCCGGCGGCAAAGACGCCGGGGAGGTTCGTCCGCAAGAAGCGGTCAACCTTGGCGGCCCCGGCAACTCCGAGTTCGCCCCCCGCCGTGGCGAAAAGAGCGGTGTTCGGCTTTACTCCTATGGCAACGACCACGAGGCCGGCGTCGAAATCGCCGGCCGTGGTCCGTACCGTGGCGCCTTCCTTCTCCAGGACGTCCACGCCGGCATGGAACTCGATCCCCTTCTCAGCAATCTTCTCCATCACCTTGTCCCGGATCTCCGCTGCAAAGGCGGGGAGAATCGTCGGGGCTTTTTCCACGATAACCGGCCGGATCCTCTTGTTGTAGAGGACGTCGGCCACCTCCAGATTGGTATATCCGGCCCCCACCAAAATCGCACATGATGGCGACTGATCATGAATCAGGCGTTTTACCCGCCGTGTGTCGTCCAGGGTCTTGAAGTAACAGACCGTCGGATCATCGAATCCTGGAAGGGACAGGGCGACGGGCCGATTGCCCGTGGAGTAGACCAGGAAATCATAGCTTTCGCGGTACTCCCGGTTCTCTACCCGGTCGACAACCGTCACCTCCTGGCGCCGGGGATCGATGGCGACAGCTTCATGGCGGAGCCGGTAATCGATGCCACGCCCGTTCCGGATCGTGTCGAGGCTCAGGGCATAGAGATCCTCCACCGGTGTATCCTTGAAGAAGAGGTTGTAGGGCATCCCGCAGGCGGCGTATGAAAGGTCGCCGGACTTTTCCAGGACAATCACCTGTGTCTCGCGATCCACGCGCTTGATCTGGCTGGCAGCGGACAGTCCGCCGGCTACCCCGCCGATAATCACCGTTTTCATCTGATCGCCTCCAAGGGTTTGTTATTGGCGCGTTGCACCGTACAGTCGGTTGCCTTGAATACACATCATCCTGCTTTATGCAGCGCCGGGCTGGCAGTCGCAGCGAGTTTCAACCCGGTTTCTCCCTGCTTGTTTGGCAGCATACATGGCATCATCGGCTCGCTTGATAAAGGTTTCCACCGTGTCATCTGGATAAAACTGGGCAACGCCAAAGCTGCAGGTAACGCTACCGATCTGCGGGAACCGGTGTTGTTCCACGCGGGATCTGATTTTCTCCGCAAGTTCCCGCCCCGTCCTGACATCGTTGTTGTGCACGAGAATGACGAACTCCTCCCCGCCGAAGCGGGCGAAGATGTCGGTCTGGCGGATCATGCCGGTTACGATTCGGACAAGTTCCTGCAATACGTTGTCGCCGGTTTCGTGCCCATGGGTGTCGTTGACCAGCTTGAAATGGTCAATGTCGAAGAAGATGAGCGCCAGCGGCATACCGTAGCGCTTTGCCTCCTGTATCTCCATGTGAAGCCGTCCAGAAAACTTCCGCCGGTTACAGATGCCGGTCAGAGAGTCGGTCGTTGCCTCGTTCTCAAGGATTGCATTCAATCGTTTCAGTTCTTGTTCAGCGAGATCCCGTTCTTCGGTGCGGCGCCGCAGTCCCCTGTAGCCGGTATACAACCCAGTGAGCCCCAACAGCCACATGACGCCATGGCCTGCCCAGAGCAAGCCAACCTGTTTACCCATGGCCGGCCCAAAGAGCATCATGGGCAGCCTGATACTGATGCCGCCACGGATATCGCCCTTTTTGTAGCCCTGGTGAGCATGACAGGGAAGACAGCTTTCTTCGGTGACCAAAGGGCGCATGAGCCGCATGTGCCTCATGCCGCCTTCCGTTACCACGCTGCTGACCTCCTGGCGGCCCTGTTCAAATTCACGCAAAGCTGATTCCTCCCAGAGGTCGGCTTTGTTCTCAGGCCGCAATGGTTTAAGGCTCGTGATCCGTCCGGAAATTTTATCCTTCTTCTGGGCAAACTCGTAAATCTGGCGCGTCATGTACGACGGATTGACAAGGGTCAGACGACGTCCGGACGGTGTTATCACATCCCGCTCCTGGACCGATGGCGGGTAGAACTGATTGGGCGAAAGTCCCCGGTCAGTCGGCACATAGATACCACCATGAAACGCATTCCAGTTGCGGTAGAGGATGTCTTTATCGATATATGCTCTGGCGACATTCTGAGCGATTGCCACGATCTCCTGCCGGTGGACAGAAATGCTTGCCAGGAGCGATATGACAATGACGATTGTCCAACCACAGGCAAGGATCAGGGAATAGGTTTCCGGCTGGGTCAGGCGAGATGGTTTCAGTTTGTTGATCCGCATAGTGTCAACAATGAGCATAGATGCTCGCAAAATTTCCCCTCATGTTTTCATCATACCCCGTTCAGTCGGAACCGGCTGTCATATCGATCATGATGTCGTCGCCGACCACCTCAACCCGGTAGGTTTTCAGGGTATAGCCGGGATGGTCGGTGCAGAAGCCATTGGCCAGGTCGTAGTGCCAGCCGTGCCGCGGACACGCTATGATGCCTTCCTTGACGATTCCCGCCAGCATCGGACTTCCCTGATGGGGACAATAGTTCTCGCAGGCGGATATCTTCCCCTTGTCGTTGATCAGCACCACCTCTTCACCGTTGACGGTGACGAGCTTCTTGCCCCAAAGGGGGACTTCGGCGAGTTTTGCAGCAAACAGCATGGGGACCCCTCCTTTCCTATCATAGATCTGACGCAATAAACCCGCCGAGACGGAGCATTCCATCCCGTCGGGGCAGTGCTGGAGAAGGGCAGCGGCAGACTCCGTCAGGCGAAGCTCCTCAGATAGTCGTGTTCGGTACTCCAGCTGATGCACGAAACCGGGCAGACATCGATGGCATCATGTTGGATGTCGTCCTCCGATGCGCCGTTGGGGTCGTAGCATTCCGCCTTGTTGTCGTCATCGAAGCGAAACACTTCGGGAACGTTGTCCACGCAGAGCCCACAGCTTATGCATTCTCCCTTGTCAACCCATGGTGCTTTTGTCATCTTTTCCTCCCTCATCCGGTTTAGTTAAAAAATTGTCGGTCACATGGCAACCGCCAATGCAAGGCCGGTTAGCCTTCTCTCCATAAAGCTCTCGTTTCCAGTTCCTCAGCCTTCTCCTTGAGCCGTTGTTGCTCTTTCTTGAGTTCTGCCGTCATCTCTTCTTTTCCCTCTTTCGCCCCTTTCATGAATTCCAGTTCCAAGAAGAATTGTAGATCAACAGGAGCCATGGGGTTCTGCACGGAACTGGGAACCGCTTTTACGATTATCTTTCTGGAACAGGTGGGATGGTCGATCAGTTCGCGGTGAATTTTCCTCTCCTTATTGCTTATCCGAATCCTTTCCCTGTAAGGCTCGTCCCTCACTGTGACTTCCCTGATAATTGAGCTTTCAAACACAAAGGAGTCGAACACTCCGTTGACGAACACGTTGTCATTTTCCGTGTTTTTAATCTCCTTCAGAGTTCCCCTTTCGAACACGAAAAAATCAAAGCGCCCGGGCGCAGATTCCATTCCACGCATCTTGAGTTCCTTGGTAATTCCACCTTCAAGCCGTTCCAATACCCTGACTGCTTCCACATTCGACATATACCTCTGTGGATTCTCAACACTGTCTAAAACAACGGACCAGACGGTCTCTAATTCAGCTCGCACCCATGTCCTGAAGGTTATTGCCATCATTGTTTGATCTCCAGAGAAGGATTATCGGGTAGTGAGGCGTATCTATCGCACATGAAACAGATCACGGCATGCCAGGTCAAGAAGCAGTGGGAACCGGTTGCGCAAGCCAATCAGATAGAAGGTGCGGAGTCCGGGCGTGTGCCAGCTAACCGGTTCTTCTGCCTGGATCGCCTAACCAGGGAATACAAGCGTCAAAGTTAAAACAAGCCTACTTGGGGAGATACGCCACAAATTCATTGAGTCTGTTCAGCGCCATTTCTATTTCTGCAAGGTTTGCTTTCAACTGACTCAAGTCATTCGTATCCAATTTCTGTGCGAATTCTTGAATTATCGCTATTTGTTCCGACAACACCTCATTTGTTCTGCAGTTTTCCATACGGAAATCCTCCTTTACCCTCGCTGTTGGACACCCGCTCAATTATTCATCCGTCTCCTCCAAAGCAGTGCTTCGCATCTGGTTCCCTGCCAATGTACCTCAAGGTGCAACCATCTGCCGAAATGGTTCTGTCAAAGCCTTGGCGATAAACTATGGGATTAGGAAGGTGGGGAATGATCGGTATTCAGACTCCATCCGTTTGAGTCATCAGAGCCCCCTGAGTTTTTTGGATGTACTTCCCTCGCCCACTTCCTCCACTGGTAGCCCGCCTTCGCAATATTTATTGAAACCACCGATCAAGAAGTGAACATCACTCCAGCCATTCTGATGAAGGAATTGCGCGGCTCGTAGGACTGGTTCATCTCCCGGACAAGTCGAGTAGACAATGATTGGTAGATCGCGGGGGATTTCGGAGAGATGTTGTTCCAACCTGTCATCTGGCACGCGTAGAGCACCCCGAACTTTCATGACCGCCAGATCCCAGTCTTGGTGATGTCGAAAATTTACGAAAAACAGCTCATCTCCGCTTTTCATGCGAGATTTTACTTCGTCAGCAGTCATTCCGAATTCGTCCATCATTGAGACCCTCCCTTTGACATCACGATGAACACGATTGTTCCAATCCAGTCCATCGCCAACAGCTTGTTTATCGGCCTCTCGTAGCGAAATGAGTATGCTGGCCGGCACTACAGCCGAGCTGAATAGTGATGCTTTCTATCATTCATCACGTTCCACGGTTCTATAGGCAGAATCAGGATCACATTGGGGGCGCAGGTATCGATCCAAGTCATCAAACACCTCATCGACGAGCAAGTGGATTGCCTGCACCTTGTTCAATTCTGGCGGTGTGGCCTGCGCGACGTAGTCATCATGCATCTGGGTAATGGACGTCTTCAAGTCACGCAGCTTGCAATAAACAACTACCAGCTCCCTATATTCACTCTCACCAAGTTCCTCCAGCATTTTTGCATTCAGTTTTTTCATGGTCGCTTTCTCCTTTTTTTGTTGGGACGGTGAAACGGGAAAGACAGCGTGTCGCCTGCGTCTTGCGGCCACCTCGACGGAATGATGCCCGGCTAGCTTTTCAGGAAACCAGAGATGATGGATAGGGGAATGGCGGCATAGCCCAAAAACAGCACCACTGCTGTTGCTATGCCTGCTTTTATGTAAATAGGACGCGTTTTGTCATTGCTCCATCCCATCGTCTGGAAAAAGCTCTGGATGCCGTGTGAGAGGTGAAAAAAGAGCACGATCATGGCAGCGACATAAACTGCGGTAATGGGACCGTACCGGAAACTGCTCACCATCATTGAATAAACATCGAAACGCCCTTGGGCGTCGACGCCAAGCGCCAAGCCGGGAATGATGCGAGCGGTAAAATGCAGGAGGTGGAAAATAATGAAAACCAGGAGAAGAAGCCCGGAATAGAGCATGGTTTTGCCGGCAAAAGTGGTGCTGAGCTTATTGTATATCGCATAGTCCGTGGGGCTGGCGGCCCGGTTTTCCAGGCTTATCTGAATTCCCAACACGACATGAATGACCAGTAACATCGCCATGATCGCCCGAAAAATCCAGACAAGAAACCCGAGGCTGTGTAGATGTTCAGCATAGGCATTGATGCCGTTTGGACCGATGAAAATGGATGAGTTCCCCAACATATGAATGAGAACAAAAAAAACCATGAGTTGCCCGGTTATTGCCATCAGGACTTTTCTCCCCACGGTGTTATTCAACAAACTCATGTTCCTACCTCCTGAAAGATATGAGCCAAACAAAAACTGATGGTCAAAAACCCTATTGATTTATCTTCAGGCTAATGTCTGACGCAGCACATAGGGGAGAATTCCCCCATGGCGGTAATAATCGAGCTCGTTGGGGGTGTCGATGCGGACCAGCACCTGAAATTCCCTGACGCTTCCGGTGGCGGTCCGGGCTGTGACCCGGAGCGTCCCGCCGGGGGCAAGGGAGGCGATCCCATCGATGTCAAAGGTCTCCCCGCCGCTGAAGCCGAGGGTTGCGCCGGTTTCACCCGCCATGAACTGGAGCGGCAGAACCCCCATGCCGATGAGGTTCGAACGATGGATCCGCTCGAAACTCTGCGCAATCACCGCGCGGACCCCCAGGAGCCTGGTTCCCTTCGCGGCCCAGTCCCGGGATGAGCCGGTGCCGTATTCGGCGCCGGCCATGACGACGAGGGGGATGCCCTTCTCCTGGTAGCTCATGGCGGCATCGTAGATGGACATGACCTCCCCCTCCCCCTTGGGGAAGTATTTCGTCACGCCTCCCTCGACCCCCGGCACCAGCAGGTTGCGGATCCGAATGTTGGCGAAGGTTCCTCGGACCATCACCTCGTGATTACCGCGGCGGGAGCCGTAGGAGTTGAAGTCCTCGGGCTTCACCCCCAGGGAGACGAGATAGCGGCCGGCCGGGGACTCCCGGGCGATGGCGCCGGCCGGGGAGATGTGGTCGGTGGTGACCGAGTCTCCCAGGAGCGCCAGAACCCGGGCGCCGCGGATATCGTTGACCGGTGCCGGCACGGCCGTGACATCGGCGAAAAAGGGCGGTTCCTTCAGATAGGTGGATGTTTCCTCCCATCGGAACAGCTCGCTCGCGGGAACGGGGAGCCCCTCCCAGTCCCCGTTGCCCCGCAGGATATCGGCGTAGCCACGGCTGAAACGCTCGGGAGTCACGTATCTGCGCACCAGATCGGCAACCTCCTCGTCCGCGGGCCAGATATCCCTCAGGTAGACCGGCTGGCCGTTCGGATCGATGCCGACCGGATCGCGGGTAAGATCCATCGAGATGTTTCCGGCCAGGGCATAGGCCACCACCAAGGGAGGCGAGGCAAGGTAGTTTGTCCGGACATAGTTGTTGATCCGCCCCTCGAAGTTGCGGTTTCCCGACAGGACCGCCGCCACGGCGAGACCGCCGTCCACTACGGCCTGGGCGATATGGTCGGGGAGCGGTCCGCTGTTGCCGATGCAGGTGGTGCAGCCATAGCCCACGAGATGGAAGCGGAGCCCTTCCAGGTATGCCATGAGTCCGGCGGAGGCGAGATAATCGGTCACAACCCGGGAGCCGGGGGCAAAGCTGGTCTTGACCCACGGTTTGACCTGGAGACCCCGCTGCACCGCATTTCTGGCAAGGAGTCCGGCGGCCATGAGAACCGACGGGTTCGAGGTGTTGGTGCAACTGGTGATGGCGGCAATGACGATGGAGCCGTGGCAGAGATTGTAGGCCACGCCGTCGGGCTGCCTGACCGGCACGCACCGCTCCAGGGGGCCGAGCTTCTCGTCCGGAGGGGCGATGGAAAGCTCCGGGGCCACATAGCGGGGGGCCCCGCCGTCGCCGAACCAGCAGTCCAGGATGCTCCGGTCCATGCGGGCCGCCTCGTTCTGCATGAGTCCGGCCAGGGATTTCCGGAATGAGCCGCGCACCTCTGTGAGGGGTATCCGGTCTTGGGGGCGGGAAGGGCCGGCCACACACGGCTCCACGGTGCCGAGATCCAGCTCGATGGTGTCCGAGTACCGCGGCTCCGGCTGATCAGGGCTGTACCACAGGCCCTGCTCCCGAAAATAGGCTTCGATGAGAGGGACCAGAGCGGCCCGGCCGGTGAGACGCATATAGTCGAGCGTCTGTCCGTCCACCGGGAAAACTCCGATGGTCGCTCCGTACTCGGGGGCCATGTTGCCGATGGTGGCGCGGTCGGCAACCGTAAGCGAGGCCAGGCCCGGGCCGAAGAACTCCACGAACGCGCCGACCACCCCCTTCTTGCGCAGCATCTGCGTGACCGTGAGGACCAGGTCCGTGGCCGTTGCGCCCGGGGGGAGCCTCCCCGCGAACCTGAACCCCACCACCCGGGGAATCAGCATGGAACAGGGCTGGCCCAGGAGCGCCGCTTCCGCCTCTATTCCCCCTACCCCCCACCCCACGACCCCCAAGCCGTTGACCATGGTGGTGTGGGAATCGGTGCCGACAAGGGTGTCGGGATAGACCCATTTCCTGTCGTTCTGTTTGGCCACCATGGCAATTCGGGCGAGGTATTCGAGGTTTACCTGGTGACAGATGCCGGTATCGGGCGGGACCACGCGAAAATTGCGGAACGCCCTCTGTCCCCAGCGGAGAAACTGGTAACGCTCGCGGTTGCGCCTGAATTCGAGATCGGCATTCGTCTCGGGAGCCGAGAGGGTGCCGTACTGATCCACCTGCACCGAATGGTCGATGATGAGATCGGCCGGCTGCAAGGGATTGATCCGGGCGGGATCGCCCCCCAGGCGCTTCAGGGCCGAGCGCATGGCGGCCAGGTCGGCGATTGCCGGCACGCCGGTAAAGTCCTGGAGCAGAACCCGCGCCGGCATGAACTGGATCTCCCGATCCGGGAGAGTCCGGGGATGCCAGTGGCCGAGCGCCACGATATCATCCCGAGTGACCGTGACCCCGTCCTCACGACGCAGAAGGTTCTCCAGAAGGATCTTGATCGAGTAAGGGAGCCGTGAAATATCCGCGCGGAACGACTCGGCGAACTTCGGCAGGGAGTGGTAGTTGTAGCGGGATCGGCCAAGGGCCAGGATCGTCCTGCTTTCGAAACTGTCGAGGCTGTTTCGTGACATACTCTCACCTCACGCTGTCTTCGGCTGAAAATTTGGCCGATTACAATCGCTGCGTTTGTTCTGCCAGCACTTCGGCCATTGTCACGAACCGGTGATGCTCACCCTTCCCGATCGATTCCTCGACCAGTTCAAACTTTTCCAGCAGTTCCCGCTGCTCTTCGTCGCTCAGAATCTTGTTGGTCATGGGAAACAGCAGATAATCTTCCTTCCAGATATGGTTGGGGTAGAGGTTCACCAATCCTTGCAGACTTGCGCGCAAACGTTCATTGGCCTCGGGGGCACCCTTCCCGCAGGCCTCTGCGGCCTCGGCCAACTCCATAACGAGTTTTCTGCCGCTCTGATGCTCATGGATGAGGATCCCCAGGGGGCAGCCGGTAACCGGCACCCCTTTCGCCTCAAGGAGGGGAAAGAGGTGACTCTCTTCCTTGCCGTGATGACACTTGTCGGCGAACATCCGCATGAACTCCACCAAGTCCCGGAGAATGCTGCAGTCCGGCCCTTTCCCCGCGTCCAACCCTTCAGCAAGAGCGGCCATGACGCCCACCACCAACTGGATAATGTGATGTTCCTCTTCCAGAATTTCGGTCGGCTTCTTCTCCATTGTCCTCGTCCTCCCCAGTGTCAGGCAAAACTCCTCAGATAGTCGGGCTCGGTATTCCACGTGATGCACGAAACCGGGCAGACATCAATGGCGCCGCTCTGGATGTCGTCCTCGGAGGCGCCATTGGGGTCGTAGCATTCCGCCTTGTTTTCGTCATCGAAACGAAACACCTCGGGAACGTTGTCCACACAAAGCCCGCAGCTTATGCATTCTCCCTTGTCAATCCATGGTGCTTTGATCATATGCATCCTCCCGGTAAAAGTTTAGGCGCCGAACACGTTCGGCGCCCCTTGGACACGTAACAAACCTGAATTCTGTTGTGAGTGGCACCAAGGGTACTATACTTCCCGAGGAATGCAACTCAGGCAGACGATTGATCCGTTGAATCAGCTGGAACACGACCAACGGCCGGGAGGTCTCTGTCTTGGCGGAAACTGAGCCTGGCAGGTACTTGAACTTGCTGGGGGGCGTGATAACGTTAAGTGCACTCCCAATCTGTCCGAAGTGTCCGAAGGAGGAAATAATGACAGAGTCGATGAGTTCGCAAACAGCGGAGACAGCCGACAAAACAATCGGCGAATTCGTTGCCGAGGACTACCGGACCGCAGAAGTTTTCGAGAAGTACGGAATCGACTTCTGCTGTGGCGGAAACGTAGCACTTTCTGCCATCTGCCAGCGGCAAGGGATCGATCCTGCCGTCCTCTTACGGGAAATTGAGGCGGCGAAGAGGGAACCGATGGAGCGGAGCCAGAACTTTGCCGCGTGGGAACTCCCGTTCCTGGCCGACTACATCGTTGCCGTCCACCACGCCTACATCAAGGACAATGCCGGGCAGATAGCCCTGTACGCCCGCAAGGTCGCCGAGGTCCACGGCGGCCGCCATGCCGAAGTGAAGGAGATCGCCGCGATCTTCGAGAAGGTCGCCGCCGATCTGGCAACCCATCTGCGCGAGGAGGAGGAAATCTTCTTTCCGGCCGTCAAGCGGGCCGCTGCGGCGAAAAAGGCGGGGGAAAGGCCGGAACTGCGGGATATCGACGCCATCCGGGGGGATCTGGTGAGACTCCGCCGGGAGCACGAAGAGGTAGGCGATGCAATTCACACCATCCGTCATCTCGCCAGGGATTTCGCGCTCCCCGGCGACGCCTGCAACACCTACGCGGTCACCTACCAGAAACTGAAGGAGTTCGAGGACGACCTCCACAAACACGTGCACCTGGAAAACAACATCCTTTTCCTGAAAGCGGAAAGAGATCTGATCCCCTCGGCATTGTGAGTGTGGTTAACGGGCGAGGCGCCAACCGGGCTTGCCGTTCGGGGATGGGTGACTATGACTGAGAAAAAGCGCGGCAAGGACAGGTTGCAGATAGACCCGTTCGAGTTGAAACTGGCTAGGGAGGTGGAGCGGCTCCTCTTCCCGAAGAGTTCCCCCGTTTGCACGTGGAACTGCATCGGCGTGAAGAACCGCACGGCGGGGGTGCTGGGCGGAGACTATTTCGACTCCATCCCCCTGCCGGACAGCCGATTGGCCCTCATTATCGGTGATGTCACCGGCCACGGCCTCCACGCATCTGTCGTGATGTCGATGCTCTACGGATTCATCCACCATGCGGCATTCGAACTGATTGAACCGAAAGAAATCGCCTCGCGGGTAAATGCATTTCTCATCCATTTTGCCGAGCGGTCCCGGACGTTCGACCTCTATTTTTCGACCACGCTCTTCATGGGGATTATCGACCCGAAGACCCTGGAACTGGATTACGTCAACGCAGGGCATGTCCCTCCCCTGGTTCGCCGTGCAGACAACATCATCGAGCTTGCCCCAACCACCAACCCCCTCGGGTATTTCGGGACACTCGATTTCCTCCCCGCCTCCTTCAGCCTGGAGCCCGGCGATCGCTTGCTTCTCTATACCGACGGAATCATCGAAGCCGTCAATCCCTCCGGCGACCGGTTCGGCCTGGAGCGCCTGAAGGAGATGCTGGCACGCAATGGGTCGGATCACCTGGAGTTCCTTGACTCCGTCTTCACGAGCCTTCAAACGTTCGGTGCCGCCGACCCTCCGGATGATGACTGCACCCTCCTTGTCGTCGATATCCACGGCCCGTCAACGGCGTAATTTCTCCAATAGTCCCGGCGCTCGCCGGTCAAAGATGCGGTAGGCCCCCAGCTTTGTCCGGGCCTCGATCACGAACCAGACAAGGGTGTAGAGCCAGACGATCCCTCCCCATCCCCATCGGAGCCATGAAGATGTACAGCCATGACCGACACGCCCCCCATGGCCTGATACAATGATGAGCTGTCAACCAGACGCTGAGTCTGGGCCGAGATCAGGTTGATCCGTATACGCTGCGCCTGCTGCTGGGCGATGAGTAGTTGCACATAGTCGGCCGCACCCAACTGGTATTGCCGTTCCACGGATTTGAGCGAACCTTGCGCGGCCTCATGGGCGGCGGCGAAGGCAGCCAATGCCTGCGCGTCGTTTTCCACCGCGTGCAGGGCGTCGGCGACAGTGCGCAGGGCATCCAGAACGACCCTCTGGTAATTGGCAACGGCTGCATCGAAGGCAGCGAATGCTGCACGCTTTTCTGCAGAGAGGCCGGGATTGAACAGCGGTTGCGTCAATTGGCCGACAAGGCTCCACACCGCCGACCCGCTGCCAAACAGGGCGCCGGTGGTAAACGCCTGGCTGGCGAGATCGGAGCTCAGGGTGAGTTGCGGATAGAGCCTGGCCACGGCCGCCCCGTATTCGGCATTGGCCGCATGCAGCAATGCCTCGGATGCCCGGATGTCCGGGCGGCGGCGCACCAGCTCCGACGGCACGACAACAGGCAATTGGGCCGGCAGGGTGAAATCCGCGAGGGTGAAGATCGGGACATCGCCCGCGCCCGGCGCTCGGCCGGCAAGCACGGCGAGAAGATGTTCAGTCTGCTGAAGCTGCTTGCGCAGCCCGGGCAAATCGGCGCGCGTCTGCTCCGTCTGGGTTTCCAGCAACAGCACCTCGTTGGGCGATGCCTGGCCCAAACGGAGGCGTTCGCGGGCAATCCGCAACTGCTCCTCCTCGGCGTGCAGGATGGCGCCTGTGGCTTCGATCTGGGTGTCGAGCCGCGCTCGGGTGATCGCTGCGGTGACAATGTTGCCCGCAAGGGTCAGACGCACGGCTTCCACTTCGTAGCGGCGGTAGTCCGCGCGGGCGGCCAGGGCTTCCAGTGTGCGGCGGGTTCCCCCTGCAAGATCGAGGTTGTAGCGTACGCCCACGCCGGCATTGTACAGGCTGAACTCCCGCGCATTGCCGTCTTGTCCAAATATGCCCGGATTCAGGCGTTGGCGTTGGGCGCTGAAACCGGCGTTCACCTGGGGATAAAGCGTCGATCCCGCACGGGCGGCATAGATCTCCTCCGCCTGGCGCAACGTGGCCCGTGCAGAGGCAAGGGAGGGGCTCCCCGTGAGCGCCACCTCGATCAGAGCGTCCAGCTTGGAAGATTTCAGGCTACGCCACCATTGGGCTTCGAGGGGCACGCCGGTGACGAACTGCTGCGCTTCACCCATTGTTGTTGGTGCGGAAGCGGTCTGCTCGGGAATAGGGGTCGCCGTGTAATTGGATACATCCGGAGCAGCCGGGCGTTTGAAGTCGGGCCCCACCGCACAGCCGGCAAGCATGAAGACAAGGGCCGGCGCCATGAGTTTCCGCGTCCACAGGAGGAATCCGGGGTGGATCATACAATGCTCCTTCCGTTCGGTCCCGCGTTCATTGGAAACCCCGCCCCTCGCCTGCTTCTTCATGTGTCACTCCGTCGCGGATGTGGTAGATGCGCTTGAAGGTAGGAATGATTTTCTCGTCGTGGGTAACAACGATAACGGCGGTCTCGAACTTGCGTGCCATGTCGTTGAGGATGCGGATGACCGCCATGGCGCGCTCTGAATCCAACGGTGCCGTGGGCTCGTCGGCCAGGATCACCGGCGGGTGGTTGACCAGGCCGCGTGCAATAGCCACCCGCTGCTGCTCGCCGCCCGACAACTGGGAAGGCATCGCTTTGGCACGGTGCTGCACGTCCAGGGCGGCGAGGAGGTCGAGGGCACGCTTGCGCGCCTCGGCGTTGGGCACTCTCGCCAGCATGGGGAGCAGTGCCACGTTGTCGGTGACGTCGATAAAGGGGATGAGATAGGGTGCCTGAAACACGAAGCCGATTTTGTCGCGACGCAGGGCGCGCAGGTCGCGAACTTTCCAGCCGTTGTCGTAGATGACCTCGCCCCCCAGCGTCATGGAGCCGGCAGTAGGGTCGATCACCGCCCCCAGACATTTGAGCAGAGTGCTTTTTCCCGAACCGGACGGGCCAATCAGGCCGACCACCTCGCCGGGCTCTACGTGCATATCGACTCCCTTCAGCGCATCGACAGCGGTGTCCCCTTGGCCGTAGCGTTTCCTCAACCCTTCGATGAGTATCCCTTTGCCGTCCATATCAACCTCCAATCGCTTCAGCCGGATCGACCTTGAGCGCCATGCGGATGGCGACGATACTGGAAAGGACGCAGATCAGCATCACGGCGAAGAAACCCGCAATGGAATCGCGCGGCATCAGCAGCACATACTTGGGAAAGAACGGCGCGGCGTAGGTGGCGGCAATCTTCCCCACCACGAAGCCGATCACCCCCAGGGCCAGCGCCTGTTGGAGGATCATGGCGGCGATGGTGCGGTTGCGGGTGCCGATGAGTTTCAGCACGGCGATCTCGCGGATTTTGTCCATGGTGAGCGTATAGATGATGAAGGCGATGATGGTCGCGCTGACAAAAGCCAGAATCACCAGAAACATTCCTATCTGCTTGGCCGAAGTGGCGATCAGTTTGCCCACGAGAATCCCTTCCATCTCTGTCCGGTCGTAGACCGTCAGGCGCTTCCACCGGCGGATGGCATCGGTCACCTCCTCCGGCGCCTGGCCCGGCTTCAGGGTGACCAGCACGGCATTGACGAAGGCGTTGGTGCTCTGGGAGGCGATAACGGCATCCAGCAGCCCCGGCACCCCGGGTTGGTTGAAGGCCGGGGTGGCCCCGGTGCGGCGCCGGCTTTGCCAAATGGCGTCGTTGTCTTTGAGGAACTGCGCTTCCTGGGCATCCTTGAGGGGAATGAACACCATCGGGTCGCCGCTCGACGACACCATTCGCCGGGTCAGGCCGACAACGGTGTAGTGATTGCGTCGTATGGCGATGCGATCCCCCAGTTTGAAGCCGGTAGCGATGTCGGCCACTGCTTCGTAGTGCCAGCGCGTGATCTGGCGTCCCGCCACCAGATAGGGAGGCCATCCGGGGGTGACGCCGATGTCGCCGGGGGCTATGCCGACGACCATGGAGCGCACATCGTTTCCCCCCTTGCGCACCTGCATGGTCAGGTACGTCACGTTAGCCGCCCGGTCGACCCCCGGCATGGCGAGGATGCTCCGATAAACGTCATCATTCAGGCTGGACGACTCCGCGTAGGGTCCCAGGGTATCCTTCTGCACCACCCACAGGTCGGCGCCGCTGTTATCCAGCAGGACCCTGCCGTCATCGACCATCCCCCGGTAGACTCCGGCCATGGTGAGCGTCACCCCTATCAGCAGGCCGAGGCCGACGCCCGTAAAGACAAACTTCCTCCACGCATGGAGTATGTCCCGGCTGGCGAGGCTTATCATTTGGACACCCCGGGGATGCGCTCCACCACGCGAACACGGCTCCGGGCGTGCAGCATCTTTTCGCTGTAACCCACGATCCGGTCTCCCTCCTTGATCCCCTCGCGCACCTGCACGAAGCCGTTCAGGTCGGAAGCTCCCACCTTAAGCGGTGCGAAACCGAGCTTCCCATCCGCGATGCGCCACACGCCGATCCCTCCGCCATTGCGCCGGATGGCGGCATTGGGAACCACGGGCGCCGCCGGGAGGGAGGGGAGATCGATGGTGACTTCGGCCAGCTCCCCCACCGGCGGCAACGGGCGGGGTATCATGTCGAAGACGACCTTGGCCAGGGTCTCTTCGGTGACGGCATCCGCCTTGGGCTCCACGCGGAGTACGCGGCCCTGCAATGCCTCTCCCTCCCGGGAGCGGAGGACAACGCGGGCGGGGAGCCCCCCTGCGAGCCCGGCCGCGTTGATCTGATCGAAGCGCACGTTGACCCAGAGAGTTTTGGGATCGATGACCTCGACCACGGCCTGGCCGGCAACGATGGTGGTACCGGGGTCGGCGTTCCGGACGGCAACCACTCCGTCGACTGGGGCGATGAGGCGCAGATTGCTCCTCTGTGCCGCCAGGGCCTCGCGGTCGGAACGGGTTCGGGCGAGGTCTTCCCGGGCCGCGGCAAGCGCGGCGTCCGCTATCTGCAGTTCATGCCGCTTCGTGGTGGCGGATTCCTCGCTGGTGGAACGCACGGCCAGCAACTGTCCATAGCGGTCTGCCTGGATCTTCGCGTAAGCCTGCCGGGCTTCCGCCTCGCGCAGTGCCGCCTGTGCCCGATTAAGGGCCGACTCTTGGGAACGGACCCGGTCATCGAGATCGACCGGATCCATCTCGCCGAGCACCTGTCCCGCCTTGACATGGTCTCCCACATGCACATCCAGGCGTTTGACGCGCCCGGCAAAGGTGGGCCCGATCTTGTAAGTGTAGCGGGCCTCCACCGTACCGATGCCGAATAGGCTGGGCGTTATCGCCTGGGATTCCACTCTTGCGACCGTCACGGCCACGGGTGCCAAGGGGCCGGACCGGAAACCAACATAGACGAAGAGTGCCAGCAGCGGAATGATGACCGCAATCAGGGTCAGCGTGCGTCCCTGCAGGGAAAGTCGTTTCATGGCGTACTCCCTATGCCGCGTCGGTAAATGGCAAATACCCGTGGCGCGTCGCGTCGCATACGCTCCACTTCTCCGGCCAGTAGCGATTGCATGACAAGACCTTGAATCGTGCCAATGAACAGGGTGGCAGCTGCCTCCTTATCCAGCGATGGCGATAATTCACCGCTCGCCTTGCCTTTCTCGATCAGGTGGTGCAGACGCTCCCCGTAACGCTGAATCAACATCTGCACCATGCGCTTGGCTGGCGTCGATTCAGCGCGCTGGAGTTCGCTGAACATCATCCGGGGTACGCCGGGATGCTCAGCCACGAATTCGACGTGACTCATGAACATCGCTTCCATGGCCGCCAGAGTCGAGTCGATTCCTTGCGCCGCCCGATCGATCCGATTCAGGAGACGCTCGGCCACCCACTCCATGACGGCTTGCCAGATGGCGTCCTTGCTCGGGAAGTGTCGGAACAATGCCCCTTGAGTTAGATGCATGTGCTTGGCGATAGCAGCGGTCGTGATTTCGCTGGGGTTTTGTGATCCAGCCAATTCAACTACCGCCTCGACCGTTACGGCGCGCCGTTCATTCGCTGGAAGATGTCTTGCATGATTGTTCATGGTAGCCTCGTTAAAGATAGTAATTAATTACTATCTTAATTGAAAAGAAAAAAATAGCAAGCATACTGTTCATGTCAAAATAAACCACAGAGATGTGGGTGCAAAAAGTATACTTTATGCACTCCACCCTTCACGTTTCATCGAGATCGTGATTTGCCCAAAAATAAGTGCAATAATATGTGCAACAATCAAAGTGCATAAAATTGACAGCGCCATTAAGTTGTGGCACTATCAGTATGTTTCAGATTTCAGAAAAGTATATTGAGGCTCACAATGTCTCACCCTCACAAAATCGGCTACGCAAGAGTAAGTACATCGGGTCAAAATCTTGATTCCCAGCTCGACGATCTCAAAAAAGCCGGGTGCAGCAAAATATTTGCTGATCGAATCAGTGGGGTAAAAGAATCACGACCGGAGTGGAACCAACTGCTCGAGTATCTGCGACATGGCGACACACTCGTCATTACAGAATTGAGCCGGATGTCGAGATCTCTTATGCATCTTCTGCAGACGGTGAAAATCTTGGAAGAAAGAGGAATCCATCTCCAATCCCTACGTGAAAACATCAACACCTCTACCGCCACTGGCAGAGCTTTTATTTCCATTATGGGGGCCATTAACCAAATGGAGAGAGAACTAAAGGCTGAAAGAGCGGCGGCAGGGAGAGCAGCGGCAAAAGCGAGAGGTAGAACCGGTGGAAGACCTAAAACAGATCGGACAAAACTTGAGCAGGCACGGATCCTTTACGAGAACTCAAACCAGACTGCCGCAGAAATCTGCAAAGCGATTGGAATAGGGAGGAGAACCTTTTTCAGTTATCTCGCTGAAGTACGTAGCCCAGAAAAGACACCTTGAATGTAATGCAAGAATTCGTATTGAGCTACAGTTACTTCGACGGCAGCCGCGCTCTAGTAAATACTTTTAGCTAATACCGCAGCATAGTAAATACTTTTACGTAATATTTGATTTATGTAAAAGTATTTACAAAAAAAACTGACATCAATAGTTGCAACGAATTGAAGTCGGTAGATAGTAAACAATATTACTTGTTCAGAGTTGACATACATAAAGCGTCGACTGTTGTGTGATCAACGCCCCTCTACTTAGCAGCCAAGGTTCCCTTGTGCATCGCTCACGATATGAACCTTAAGCGGACGCCCAGTATCAAAATGCACGTCCCGTTGCGGGAACGAGATAATAATCCCCTTTTCCGCAAACCGTTTCTCGATCATGAAGCGCAGATCGCTTGCCACTTTGAGCGCATTGACCTGGGGCAGCATCTCGATCCAGAAATAGAGGGCAAAAATGAGGGAGTTGTCGCCGAAGTCCTCGAAGAGAACCACCGGTTCCGGGGTATTGAGAATCAGCCCGTGCCGGCCGGCGCACTCCATGAGAACTTCCGAAACGGCCTGTACCGGCGAACCGTAGGCGACTCCGACCCGAAGCACCCGGCGCATCTGGGGGCTGGTGTGGGTCCAGTTGGTCACCTTGTTTTCCAGGAAGCTCGCGTTCGGGATCAGCGTTTCCACCCCGTCGAACCCAAGGACGGTGGAGGAGCGGATGTCGACCTCCGTCACCCTTCCCACGACCCCTTCCACCTCTACGATGTCGCCTACCCTCACCTTGCGTTCGATCAGAAGGAGTATCCCGCTGATGAAATTCTTGATGAGGGTCTGGGTGCCGAAGCCGACACCGATGGCCAGCGCGCCACCGAGGAAGGCGAAAACGGTCAGAGGAATACGTGCCAGGTTGAGGGTGAGTACCAGCAGGATGAACGCGAAGACCGCAACGAGCCAGCGGCGCATGACGTTCGCGTTCTGCTCGTTGACGCCGAACCGGCTGACCAGGACCCGTTGCAGACGCCGGCCCAGAAACGCGATTACCATGTAGCCGGCAAAAAACAGGATGACCGCGCCTGCGCTCTTGCCGACCGTAACACCTCGGGAGGTGATGATCTTCTGCCCACCCACCTCAACCGTGTCTTCCACCGCAAAGAGTTCGAAATTCCAGATCAACCTGGCGTAATGCCTGAATGATACAGACCAATCGACCAGGAATTGCCCCACTGACCGTGATGCACGCTGCTCCTGAAAATCTTTCTGCCAGCGAGCGAGCTGCGTCTGTATGACGTATCCTGAAGACAATGGACACTCCCACTTGGTAAACTACCGAGAGGGAGGGGAACATGAAGAAGCAGCAACGTTACACGCCAGAGTTTCGAGCAGAGGCGGTCAAACTGGTAACAGAGCAAGGGCTGTCCCAAA
>NZ_JAUQXO010000057.1:0-4746 GCF_030834625.1 Geobacter sp. | reverse complement strand
CCATCTCATAGATGGTGTTGAACACGTCCAGAGCGCGGTGATCATGGGTTACCAAGATCACGGCACCGTTCTGTTCGTGGGCGACTTTACGGAACAGCTCCATCACCTGGTGCCCTCTCTGGCTGTCCAACGCGGCTGTGGGCTCGTCGGCGAGAATCAGACTGGGCCGGTTGGCAAGCACACGCACCACTGCCACCCGCTGCTGCTGGCCCCCGGAGAGCTCCCGGGGCCGCGCCGTGAGCTTCTGGCCGAGCCCCACCAGTTCCAGCAGCTCCCGGGAGCGCTCCTTCTGGAGCTTTGCCGGCACGCCGGCGAACATCATGGCCGCCGCCACGTTCTCCTGGGCGGTGAGGTTCCCCAGGAGGTTGAAGAACTGGAAGACGAAGCCGATCTTTTCGGCCCGAAGCCGGGCGAGCTTCCCGTTGGAGAGGCCGCTCAACTCGACTCCGTCAACCTGGACGCTCCCGGAGGAGGGGTGGTCGAGGCCGCCGATCAGGTGCATGAGGGTACTCTTGCCGTGGCCCGAGGGGCCGACGATGGCGCAGAAGGTCCCCCGGGGGATCGCCAGGGTCGCCCCCCGCAGGGCATGGGTCTCGGCCGCGCCGCTGCCGTAGGTCTTGGTCAGGTTTTCGGTGGTTATGATGGCGTCACTCATGGTTGATGGCCTCCACGGGGGTAAGCCGCGCGGCGCGCCAGGCGGGATAGAGTCCCGCCGCCAGCGCCACCGCCACGGAGAAGAGAATCGAGCCGAGAATGAGCTTCGGATCCAGGGTAAGGGAGCCGCTCCCCTTCACGAAGGAGGTGAAGGCATTCTGGCTCACCAGGGGTGCCGCAAAGGCGGAGACCAGCAGCCCGCCGACCACCCCGAGGACCCCACCCATGAAGCCGTAGCACCCCGACTCCAGGAGAAAGACCGCGAAGATGTCCCGCTGCCGGGCGCCGATGGCCTGCATGATGCCGATCTCCCGGCGCCGCTCGTAGGCGGCGGTGAGCATGGTGTTGACGATGCCGAAGGCCGCTGCCAGGACCGCCACCGCGGCGATGAGCTGGAGCGTCACGTTCACCGTGCCGACGATCCCCAGGACCGATTTCAGCATCTGCCGGTCGGTGACCACCCCGGCGTTGGCCGCACCCTTGATCTTCTCCACATACTCGTCGGTGCGGGAGACGTCGGCCACCCGGACCGCCACGAAGGAGACCTTTTCGCCGGTCTTGAAGAGCTCCTGGGCCAAGGCCAGGGGGATGAAGAGGGTGGAGTCGTCCTTGCTCCCGGTCTCCTTGAGGATACCCTTGACCGGCAGCTCTTGGCCCCGCACCGTAACAATGCTCCCCGGCGCCAGCTTGAACAGCTCCGCCGCCGTGGCCCCGGCCACGATGGCCCGCTCGCCGTCGGCGAAGTAGGCGCCGGAGCCCACCTCCCACCCCTTGAAGGACTTCATGTCGGCGGCGGGGACCCCGGCCACCGGCACGGGCCGGTTCCTGATGGCGGTCTTCTCCGTCACCACCGGCACCGCCGTGAGGCCACCGATTGCCTTGATCCGCCCCACCTCCTCCATGGTGATGGTGGCGGGGAGCTGGTCGCCGGTCAGGACCGACACCTGCTCGTAGGCGCACGACCCCTTGGGGGTCACCACCAGGTTGGCCCCAAGGGCCGAGGCTTCGCGCCGGATCTCGTCCTTGAGGCTCCCCCCCAGTGCAAGGAACGTCACGAATGACGCGATGCCGATGGTGATCCCCAACAGGGTGAAGACGAGCCTCCCCCGCCGGCGGGTGATGTTTCTGAACACCAGTTTTCCGATGGTCATGTCACCCTCCCAGCTTGTGGTTCTTCACCACCTTCACCTTCTCGGCCACGAAGATGTAGCCCCCGGGCTCCTGGCGGAAGCTGCCGGTCACCTGCACCTCATCCCCGAGGGCCGGCACCTGGCCATTGGCCCGGATCGGGATGAAGACCTTGTTGCAGCCGGGGGTGGTGCACTGGAGCTCCTTCAGGTCCATGATGCCGAAGACCTTGGGGTCCATCTGGGAGGTCCCTCCCATGATGCCGGTGAGGGTGATGCTGCCGGTGTAGGCGGCCGGGTCCGAGGCAACGTCGTTCACGTTGAACGCCTTGGCGTTGTCGCAGCCGGCAAGGGGAAAGGCGGCGCCCGCCGCCAGGGCGAGTGCGATGAGGGCATGGCGAGAGGTCTTCGTGATCATGGTACTGTTCTCCTTGAACGAATGAAATGGTACGGGCGCGCGGCACCGGTCCGCGGACGGGAAAAGGCCGCGCGGATGCCCACGGACATCGAACGGAAGCGGTGAAGCCGAAGGAGGAATGAATCAGGACTGTTCGGGGGGTTGATCTATGGGGGTGATGAAAGGAGTGGCAGGCCGGGACGTGGCCACCGGCAGAAAAGAGGTGATTCCCGCGCGGCGGGAGCCAAGATCGATGACGGCAGCGACGGCAAGTTCCAGACAGGTCAGGCAGTGGCAGTCGGGGGATGAACAGGGGGAGGAGTCGTCCTCGCCGGACGGGAGGTCGCCCTCGTCGGCACCGCCGCAGCAGGAATCCACCGCCACAGGCTCTCCCGCCGAGGACGCGAGCACAACCCCTCCGCTGAAGATGCCGAGGGCAATGAGCAGCACGGCCAGGGAGACTATCCGAATGAACGACGACGTCATATCGTCTACTTTAGTGGGTTGGTCGGGAAAAAGTCAACGCTGAAGTGGCAGTCCCCCGTTGCGGCCAATCTCGGAAATCTTGACCAAGGTCAAAGATAACGGGCGGCAGGTGAGGTATCACTGGATCACACGAACGATTGCAAATGGGCCGTGAGCAGGTAAAGTTAAAAATGGTTTCTCACCACAATCCCTATCAACAACCACTCAAAGGAGGAAACAACAATGGGAATGTTCTGTAACCAGTGCGAACAGGCCGCCAAGGGCGTCGGCTGCGACATCATCGGAGTATGCGGCAAGAATCCCGAGGTGGCAGCGCTGCAAGACCTCATGCTCTTCGGCCTCAAGGGGCTCGGCATCTATGCTGAGAAAGCCCGAGAGCTGGGCAAGAAGGACGAGGCCATCGACCTCTTCATGATCGAAGGTCTCTTCACCACCGTCACCAACGTGGACTTCGACCCGGTCCAGCTTGCCGGCAAGCTCCGCACCTGCTACGACAGCAAGGAGAAGATCAAGGCCGTCTACGAGACCGCTTACCGGGAGAAGAACGGCGCCAGCGCCCCGGCAATCACCGCCGGCCCCGCCGCATGGGTCATCGCCGGCGACCTGGCAGGGCTCGTGAAGCAGGGCGAGGAGCACGGCATCAACACCCACCACGCCGACGCCGACATCCGCTCCGCCATTGAAATCCTCATCTACGGCCTCAAGGGTATGGCCGCCTACGCCGACCACGCCTACATCCTCGGCAAGAAGGACGAGGAAGTGTTCGCCTTCTTCCACAAGGCCATGGCCGCCACCGCCGACCCGGCCAAGGGGCTCATGGACTTCGTGGGGCTCTCCATGGAGTGCGGCAAGCTCAACATCAAGGTCATGGGGATGCTGAACGAGGGGCACGTGGACCACTACGGCCACCCGGTCCCCACCAAGGTCCCGACCGGCACCCGCAAGGGGAAGGGTATCCTCGTCTCGGGCCACGACCTCCGGATGCTGGAGGAACTCCTGAAGCAGACCGCCGGCAAGGGGATCGACATCTACACCCACGGCGAGATGCTCCCGGCCCACGGCTACCCCGGCCTCAAGCAGAAGTACTCTCACCTCTACGGCAACTTCGGCGGCGCATGGCAGGACCAGGCGAAGGAATTCCCCCTCTTCCCCGGCGCCATCATCTTCAACACCAACTGCATCCAGCGTCCGGCCGATTCCTACAAGGACCGCCTCTTCTCCTGGGGTCAGGTGGGGTGGCCCGGCGTGAAGCACATCAACGGCTGGGACTTCAGCGAAGTCATCAACAAGGCCATTGAGTGCCCCGAACTGACCGACGCACCGGAGAAAGAAATCCTCACCGGCTTCGGCCACAACGCCGTCCTCGGCGTGGCCGACAAGGTGATCGAAGGGGTGAAGGCCGGCGCCATCAAGCACTTCTTCCTCATCGGCGGCTGCGACGGCGCCAAGCCTGGCCGCAACTACTACACCGAACTGGCCGAACAGGTACCCCAGGACTGCGTGATCCTGACCCTCGCCTGCGGCAAGTACCGCTTCAACAAGCTGGAGTTCGGCGACATCGGCGGCATCCCGCGGCTCCTGGACATCGGCCAGTGCAACGACGCCTACTCGGCCCTCCAGATCGCCCTGGCCCTGGCCGACGCCTTCAAGTGCGGCGTCAATGATCTGCCCCTCTCCATGATCCTCTCCTGGTACGAGCAGAAGGCGGTGGTCATCCTCCTGTCGCTGCTGCACCTGGGGATCAAGAACATCAAGATCGGCCCGAGCCTCCCGGCCTTCGTCACCCCGAACGTCCTCAACTTCCTGGTCGAGAACTTCAACCTGGGCCCCATCACCACGCCGGAAGCCGACCTGAAGGCGGCCTTGGGATAGTCTCCCCCGCTACTCACACATTGTAAAAAGGCGCGGAGAGCAATCTCCGCGCCTTTTTACGTCTAATCACCCGAACTTTGACACTTTGCACCTACCTGGTCACAGGTAACCTGCCGATATCACTTGCTGATGTCGGTTTTTTCTGGTCGATTATGTAGTACGTACACATCTGCAATATTGCTTGATATTCGTAATTAATGTGGTATTGTG
>NZ_JAUQXO010000007.1:0-78893 GCF_030834625.1 Geobacter sp. | reverse complement strand
TGACGCCTCGGATCGCCTCAAGAGCAACTTTCGTCTTGTACTGACTGGTGAAGCTTTTGCGCTTCCGTTCACTCATTGCCTGCTCCTTTTTATCGCAGGCACCATCTTAAACTATTGTCCTGAAATTGGGGTCCACTATAGAGTGCTACCAAAATGATAGGCAATTCATGGGCAATCTCTTCTATCTGGAAGAGCATGGACTAATAAAAGCGCTCGCCAAAAGAACCGGAATATATGGCCTGCCTTCCGAAATAGTTACTGCCAAAATCACCGCGAGTGGTCTTGATTTTCTGGAAGATGACGGAGGAGTCGGGGCAATACTTAAAACCATTACCATCAAATTTGACCCAGAAGACCTCAGAAAGTTAATAGAAGCCAGAATTGAATCATCACCTCTAAAACCAGAAGAAAAGAGTTCAATCTTGAAAACAATCAAGCAACTTCCAGCAGAAGGGTTGAAAGAGTTGTCTAAGAAGTTGATTGGGCTAGGACTGGACCATGCCCAGGACGTACCTCAGCTATTGCAAACATGTTCGGACCTATTTTCTTGAACTTTATGAATCCAAGCGGAAACCTTAAAGGCTTCCGCTCATCTGCAATAGTAAGCCAGAAGTCATCCTCTCTATTTACATTTTCCAAATAGAAAACAGACGTGTCATTTTCGCTGCTTACTAATTGAAAACGCCCATAATCGATAGAACGTTAAAGGAATTACCGCACTTCAGCGTGCAATTTTAGCCCAAGCGCCGCAACGATTTTGAGAATCGTATCGAAGCCAGGAACCCTCTCGCCTGAAAACGCCTTGTAAAGACTTTCACGGGAAAGTCCGGCATCGCGCGCAACCTGCGACATCCCTTTGGCACGTGCAATATCGCCAAGTGCCTTGGCAATGAAAGCTGCATCGCCATTACCAATCAGAGGAATATGGTTCTGCCCGCCTCGCAACCTCAAACCCTTGACAGTACATACTTGTGTGCATACAATAAAATCATGAAAATCATCTGGAATTCCAAAAACGAAACCATACGGATCATTTCGGCCTGGAAAGCCAGTGAGCCACAACGGAGGCGTTATGAAAGCCAGTTCTGACAAAATGCACGACAAATACCTTGATTTTACCGACGCAAAACCTGTCAGCGAAACACCGCACCTTGCAAAATTGCAGGCTGAAACAGGAGGAAAATCGAGAATTACCATACGAGTTGATAACGACGTACTGGCAACATTCAAGGCACGGGCCGAGATGATCGGTGGCAACTACCAAACACTGATGAATGATGCCTTGAAGCAGTTTGCCCAAGGATTGAGACTTTCCGACGTAGTCCGCGAAGCTATCCACGAAACGTGGGAAACATGCCTGACAACGCGCTCAACCGGGCGCGGTAAAAAGCTGCGTGCCGGTTAGTTCTCCCACGCTGGATAAGAGAAGAATATCAAGGATGGCGGAGAGAGTTTGATGAATGAACTGTATGACATAAGCAACATTTCCAACGCCATTCACCTGGCGGTTGCCCCTGTTTTCCTGCTCACCGGCATAGGTGCCCTGCTGGGGGTGATGACGAGCCGCCTTGGACGGGTCATTGACCGGGCCAGGCTCCTTGAGGGTCGACTGGAGAATGCCGCGCCGGAAGACGCAGCCAGCATCACTGCCCATCTCGGCATCCTCGCGCGTCGGGCCAAGCTCATAAACCTGGCCATCACCTGCTGTACGATGACGGCCCTGTTGATCTGCAGCGTCATCGCCCTTCTCTTCTCGGGCTCGTTTGTCCAGTTCAACATCGCCATACCGGTCGCACTGCTCTTTATATTGGCAATGCTTCTCCTGGTAATGGGACTTCTCTGGTTCCTGCGTGAAATTTTCATTGCCACTGGCAGCCTGCGTATCGGCCCCAGGTGACGGTAATAAGGGAACTCAGCAACGAGTCATGGTCATGGGGAAGAGACAGTTACCTGCTCGAAGATGGCCGGATCTGGCCGTTGTGCAAAACAGCGCGAGAAAATACTATGTTGGTAATTGGTTTTATATTTCTTATTGCTGGAGGTGGGGGAGGTATTCGGCTACCAGTTCTTCGACCATATTCGCTTGAAGGATGTCTCTTTGACGCTTCATGGAGTCCCGGTCAAGCTGTTCAGCCAGCCATCTTTTGAACCTGACGAAGGCTGCTGGAGAAATAGTGTTCATCCTTGCCATGTGGCCGGTCGCGGAAACGATCATCGCCGAAAAGCGTGGCCCATCGAGCAGCAGACCAGCATTCCGTGCAGGTACTGAGTAGAACTCATCATCCTCATCGGTCAGCCGCAGGGGGTGGGGATCACCGTCTTTCGGTTCCCTTCGAATGATGTCGACTTCAAAGCCCTTGCTGTTGACGGCGGTGTATTTCTGGTCGTCACGGATTTTGAAGGTGGAATCCACCTTTTGGATCAGCTTCAGCATTGATGTACCCATACTGGTCATCTGCGCGATAAAGCTCAGGCGCTTTCGGGTATCCAGAAGAAGGTCAATGTCCTGGGTCGCCAATGCTCCCGCTTCTCCGAAACCAACGCCTGCCGCAGCTTCATAAGCGTAGAGAGAGTGGGTGCCAATGACCGTGAAATAGTCCGAAAGCCCCTCTTTAGCGAGCTTGTTCAGTATGTCGATGAGTATACGAGGCGCCCGGCCGACAAAAAGCGCCCGGTTCATCCTCTGATGTCGCTCAAGCGCGCTGGCAAGGTCTGAGAGTCTTTGCTCGGCCTCGGCTTTTCTGGCGGTGAAACTCTGGTAGATTTGTTCTGTCTTCTCAGATCGCGGACCAATACTTTTTTGAGCGTTGCTGGGCGAAGTCCGGATCAGGTATTCCGTTTCACCCTGTCGCTTCCAATACATGCCCCCGCGTACTTCGGAAGCTGCTTTTCGTGCATCCTCCCAGGCCGTGAACGTTGCCTGGGCGTCGATGTATTGGCGCCTGGCATCTTCACCTATATCAATCCAATGGTATTTTTTCCGTATTTTTTCCATGTTTTAAATTTTATACGGAAAACTATTTAAATTCAAATAGATAATTCTAACTGGATTAACAGGTGCAGCAGAAGAGCTATCCGGTTATTCAACTACCAGGTTTGGGTAACAGAGTCAGGCGTTACAGCCAACGTGGCGCGAAGCCACTCGAATTTCGACTTGAGCAGATCAAAATCCGGCCCGGACGTTATGAAGGCGGCCTTGCCCCTGATCAGGAAACCGGCGCCCGGTCCGTGCAGTCCCTGGACTTTGCTGCTCCCGAGCGTAATCAGGACTTCAGGGTTGAAGGCAACGTTCGCCTCGGTGCGGTGCATGTAGCCGGCGGGAATCAGCAGGCGGCCATCGGCGGATACCCGGACGTAGCTGTTCCACGTGTTGACCAGGTGCGGCCCATCCTGGCCCACGGTGGCAATGGCAACTATGCCGTCCTGCTTCAGTATTTCCTGTAGTTTTTCCGGAATCATCGATGCGTCCTCCTGTACATTGAGTGGTTATGAACCCCGCCGGCAGAGCCCTCCTCCGCAAACCGCAGGGTTATGACAGATTACAACAGCGCCGGTTCCATTGATAGATGATGTTTCAAAATTAATACAGGGCCGATTTGCGGCAATCGGTTCATGAACGATCACTCCGCAGGAGGAACACGTGCCGGAACTCCCCGAGGTAGAACTGACCCGCCGCAGGCTGGAGCGGGAACTGACAGGCAAGAGAATCGACCGGGTGGTGATCCGGGCGCCGAAGCTTCGATTCCCGATCCCCCAGGATCTGCACGATTCCCTGCCGGGGCGGACGGTCCGCTCCGTCGGGCGGCGGGGAAAGTACCTGCTGTTCGACTGCGAAACGGGGTGGCTCATCGTCCACCTGGGGATGACCGGTTTTCTCCGGCTGCACGCGGGCACGACACCCCCGGGCAAGCATGATCACCTGGAGATCGTCTTTGCGGATGGCGCGGTGCTCCGCTTCCACGACCCGCGCAAGTTCGGCACCGTGGCCTGGACCACGGATTCCCCCGTAGCGCATCCGCTCCTGGCGGGGATCGGCCCGGAACCGCTGACCGCGGCCTTTGACGGCACCTATCTCTTCACGGTGAGCCGGACGCGCCGGGTTGCGGTGAAGCAGCTGATCATGAACGCGGCGATTGTTGCCGGGGTCGGCAACATCTACGCCAACGAGGCCCTGTTCCGCGCCGGCATCCGTCCCGACCGGCCCGCCTCCTCCCTCGGCCGTGCCGAATGCGAGCGGCTGGCCCACACCGTCCGGGAGGTGCTGCGGGAGTCCATCGACCAAGGGAGCACGTATCGCGTTGAGGAAGAGACGGTCGCCTACCATCCGCTGGATTTCGCAGTTTACGGGCGGGGTAAGGGTGCCTGCACCTGCTGCGGCGGGGCGCTGGAGGAGATCAGGCTCGGCAACCGGAGCACGGTCTTCTGCCCCCGCTGCCAGCAGTAAGCATACCCGCGCACGATGCCGCTGCCATCGTGACAGCCACTGTCACCTATTCAAACAATTCCCGCCCTTCCCTTGCCACCTCCCCCATCGGTTCTATACTTACTCATGAGCCGCACTCCTGACGAGAACAGTAACCACCGCTGACACCACATACCGGACACCGCATCCCCTCACCACAAGCCAAGGAGCATGTCATGGACGATACCCGCAGGCAGCCCGTCAAACTCCGCATCCCCGGCACGGAAATCACGGAACCGATCCCCGAAATTCCGAAGGAAACGACCGGCCAGATCACCATTAAAGAGGTGCGCACCTTCCGGATCAGCGCATCGCGGGCCGGGGGGGCGGAAACGCCGGTCATCGAGAGCCACCCCGACGATGTCGTGGAGGTGGAACTGGAGGACGGCACCCGGTTCTGGACCACCCAGGAGCGGCTGCGGACCGAGGTGCTGGGCCTGGCCGGAACCAGGGCGGCGGACGGAGTGGTGGAGCTGCCGGCCACCCTCGACCGGCGGAGCGCAAGCCGGGGCTTCATCGGCAAGATCGTCATCAAGACCTTGAAGTTCTTCAGGATCGACGTGGCGGAGAAAGCGGCCCGCTTCATCGCAACAAAGCTGGAAAACCACCTGCTCGGGACAAAGGATGACAACCGGGGCCCCGGCCTCTACCGGCTGTCGGGAGAGGAGCTTACGCTTTCTCCGGTTTCCGAGGCGGTGCTCACCCTGCCGGCGGACCGGCCGTCACTCGTCTTCCTCCACGGCACCGCCTCGTCCACGGCCGGGAGTTTCGGCAAGCTCTGGACCGACAAGCGACGCCCCCAGCGGCAGCAGCTCCTCACCCCCTACGAGGGGCGGGTCTTCGGCCTGGAGCACGAGACCCTGTCCAAGAACCCCATCGACAACGCCATCGCCGTTGCCGAGCGGCTGCCGCCCGGGGCGCGGCTCCACCTGGTCTCCCATTCGCGGGGGGGGATGGTGGGAGAACTCCTCTGCCGGGCCGGCATGGAAGGGGGGCGCGACCCCTTCGACTCCGCCGACCTCAGCTTCTTCGCCGAGCGCAACCCCGACAAGGTGCGGGGAGACCTGGATCGCCTGAACAACCTTCTCATAGAGAAACGGTTCCACATCGAACGGTTCGTGCGGGTGGCCTGCCCCGCCCGGGGGACGACCCTTGCCTCGGAGCGGCTCGACATCTACCTGTCGGTCCTCTTCAACCTCCTGGGGGCCTACGGCTTTGTTGCCAAGCTCCCCGGCGGGGTCTTCACCAGCATCTTCAGCGAACTGATCATGGCGGTGGCCAAGGAGCGTTCCGATCCTTCGGTGCTGCCGGGGATCGAGGCGATGATCCCCTCCTCCCCCCTGGTGGCGCTCCTGAACCGGGCCAAGGCTTCGGTTGCCGGGGAGCTGCGGGTGATCGCCGGTGACATCGAGGGGGACAATGTCATGAGCGCCATCGGCACCCTCCTGACGGACCCCCTCTACCAGGACGACCACGACCTGGTGGTTAATACCGACGCCATGTTCGGTGGCGCCGAGCGGTCCGGCGGGGCGGGATTCCTCTTCCGGCGGGGCCCCGACGTGAACCACTTCAGCTACTTCGAGAACGCCGACAGCGCCGAGGGGCTCGCCCGGACCCTCTCCCGGAGCGGCTCGGAGGCGGACGGGTTCGAGCCCTTCTCGGTGCGGGCCACCGACAGCGGCACCCCCCCCTACGAAAAGCGGGACGTGGCCGACGGGGCGCCGGTGGTCTTCGTGCTGCCGGGAATCATGGGGAGCCACCTGGCCATCGACGAGAACCGGGTCTGGCTCGACCCCTTCGACATTGCCCGCGGAAAGTTCCAACTCCTGAGCTACGGCACGCCGAACCTGGTGAAGCCGGAGGCCCCCATCTGGATCTTCTACAGCGACCTGGTCAAGCACCTGGCAAAAACCCACCGGGTGGAGCCCTTCCCCTTCGACTGGCGGCTCTCGATATTTGAGGAGGCAAAGCGCCTCGCCGCCGCCATCGACAAAGCCCTGGCCGCCACCGAAAAGAGCCGGCAGCCGGTGAGCATCGTGGCCCACTCCATGGGGGGGCTCGTGGCCCGGGCCATGATCGCGGCCCACCCTGAGGTCTGGGAACGGATGAAGGGGCGCCCCGAGGCGCGGCTCATCATGCTCGGCACCCCCAACGGCGGCTCCCATGCGGTGGCCCAGGTGCTCACGGGGCGCGACAGCCTCATCCGCAAGATCGCCCTCCTGGACACCACCCGGAAGAGGCGGGACCTGATCGGCATCGTGGCGAAGTTCCCCGGCCTCCTGGAGATGCTGCCGGCCCTCTCCAGCTTCGACCTCTTCGATGCCGCGGCGTGGCAGAACCTGGCGGCCGCCGACCCGGAGAAGGGGACCTGGCAGCCCCCTACCGCCGCCGCGCTGAAAGCGGCCCGCGCCAACCGGGAAAAGCTGGCCAACTCCCCCATCGATCCGCAGCGGATGCTCTACATCGCCGGCTGTGCCCCCGCTACGCCGGTGGACCTGACAGTCGAGGAAGCAGGAACGAAGAAGCGACTGGTCTTCCACGCCACTCCCCGGGGCGACGGCAGGGTGCCGTGGGAAACGGGCATCCCGGCGGGGATCAGGACCTGGTACCTCCAGGCCGCCCACGGCGACCTCCCCTCCGCCGAGGAAGGGTTCGACGCCATCACCGATCTGCTGCGCCGCGGCACCACCGACCGCCTGCCAACGGCTCCACCCGAGACCCGCGGTGTTCCGGAGCGTTTCGAGCTCCCGGCAGAGCGGGAGCCCCTCTACCCCGACTTCACCGACCTTGCCCGCACTGCAGTGGGTGCCGGGCGCACCAAGCGGACCCGCCGCACCGAGCGCAAGATCCGGATCAGCGTCCGCCACGGCAACCTGGCCTTCGCGGGCCACCCCGTCATGGTGGGTCACTACAAGGGAGATACCATCATCAGCGCCGAAGCGTACTTGGACCGGACCCTTGACGGCCGGCTTATCGCCCGTCACCGGCTTGGGATCTACCCCGGCGACGACGGCACGGCCGAGGTCTTCCTGAACCCCGAATGGGAGCAATCCCAACGAAGCGACGGCAAGCCCGCCGGAGCCATCGTCATCGGCCTCGGCGAGGTGGGGAAACTCTCCCCCGGACGGCTCCTGCGGGCCGTCTCCCGGGGGGCGCGGGCCTATACCCTCGCCCGGGCCGAATGCCCGCAGGTGAAAAGCGGCAAGGCAGGCCCAGCCGGTATCAGTGCGCTCCTCGTGGGAACCGGCGCCGGCGGCGTCTCGGTGCAGGATGCGGTGACCGCCATCCTCCGGGGCGTCATCGACGCCAACCGTTTCATCGCCGATTCGGGCCGCGCCGACTGCTCCCCCATCGAAGAGGTTGAATTCGTTGAACTCTACGAAGACCGGGCCATCCATGCGGCCCGCACCCTGGCGCGACTGCGCAACGATCCTGACATTGCGCGGGCCTTTGCCATCGACCCCGACCCGCTGGTCATCCCCCTGGAAGGGGGGATGCGCCGGGCAAGCTTCTTCGAGGAGGATCCCTGGTGGCAGCGGCTCCAGATCACCGAGGACGAGAAGGAGCGCCTCTCCTTCAATCTCCTCACCGACCGGGCCCGGGCCGAAGTCTACCTCCAGCAGTCCCAGCGGAGCCTGGCCGACAGGTTCATCGAAGAGATGTCCTCTACCACCGCCAGCAGCGAAGGGGTTTCCGTGACCCTCTTCGAGATGCTGATCCCCAACGAGTTGAAGGAATACACCCCCGACCGCCGGGACATGGTGCTGGTCCTGAACGACGCCGCGGCCCGCTACCCGTGGGAGATGATGCAGGAACGGCGGCGAAGCGGCAGCGCCGGCCAGGCAGAGAAGCCCATGGCAGTCCAGGCCGGCATGGTGCGGCAGCTCCAAGTGGAGAAGTTTCGCGAGCGGGTGGTTATGGCCCGCGATACCACGGCCCTGGTCATCGGCAACCCCACCACCCCCTTCACCAACCTCCCCGGAGCCGAGCAGGAGGCCCATGAAGTAGAGAAGGCCCTGAAGGGCGCCGGGTACTCCGTAACCCCCCTCATCGGCACCGATGCCACGGGGCAGGCCATCCTGACGGAGCTCTTCGTCAAGGATTACCGGATCGTCCACCTGGCCGGCCATGGGGTGCTGGACTACCGTCCCCCGGTGCCGTGCGGCTCCTGCCACCAGCAGACCGACGGCAACCCGGTCACCGGCATGGTCATCGGCGAGAACCAGTTCCTGACGGCGGCCCAGATCCGTCAGATGCGCACGGTGCCCCAGCTGGTCTTCGTCAACTGCTGCCACCTGGGGAAGATCGACGACCGGCAACCGTCCCGCAACCTGCCGAACCTGGCCGCCAACGTGGCCACCGAGCTGATCCGGATGGGAGTGAGAGGTGTCGTGGCCGCCGGCTGGGCCGTGCAGGACGATGCCGCAGCCCTCTTCGCCGCCACCTTCTACCGGGAGATGCTGGCCGACTCCACCTTCGGCCAGGCGGTCCACGCGGCCCGCGCCGCCACCTACGCCGCCCATCCCGAGGTCAACACCTGGGGCGCCTACCAGTGCTACGGCGACCCCGACTTCACCCTCGGCAAGGGAGACGCCGCACGTACGCCCCGCACCCAGCGAAAAGCCTACTCCGCCCTTTCTGAGGCGATCGTGGACCTGGAGAACATCGCAGCGGCGGCAAAGACCGCCCGGGGGCCGGCCGTTGACTGGAACCTGAAAGCCATCCGCACCATCGAGCAGAGCGTGCCAACCGCGTGGCTCGCCTGCGGCGCTCTTCAGGCGGCGCTGGGACAGGCCTATGGTGAACTGAAACGGTTTGCGGAAGCAGTGGAGCACTACCGCAGAGCTACCGACGACGACAAGGGGCTTGCCACCATCAAGACCGCGGAGCAGCTCTGGAACCTGCAGTCCCGCTGGGCCCAGGAAGTGGCCGCCACCGACCCGGCCCGTGCCCTCCAGCTCGTCACCGAGGCGGAAGAGAGGCTCATGGACCTGAACAGGGCCCTGGGCGAGACAGGGGAACGGCTGTCGCTGCTGGGGAGCGTTGCAAAACGGAGGATGATGATCGCCACGGAAGTCTCTGAAAAGCGGGACGCCCTCCTTGCCATGGCCGGGCACTACTACCGGTCCTATGCCCTCGGCGTCGAACGGGGCAAACCATCCTACTACCCCCTCGTCAACCACCTGACGGCTCAGACCCTGGCCCTTCTGCTGGACGAGAAGGGGGAGCTGCCGCCCGATTTTGAATCCTCCGTGGACAAGGTCGTGGAGCTTGCGGAGGACGAGCACCGGGCCAGCCCCGATTTCTGGAACACGGCCACGCCGGTGGACTGCCTCCTTCTCAGACACTTGGCCTCGGGCGACCTGGCCGACCACTGCCCCGAAATCATCGCCGACTACGCCAGGGCCAAGAATGTGGGGTCGCCGCGGCAGTTCCAGTCAGTGCTGGACCAGCTTGACTTTCTGAAGAAGGTGATCGCGTCGGCACCGGAAAATGCCGCAAGACAGGTGCTCATGGCGGCCCTGCAGGAAATCCGGCAGGGAGCGGAAGCCGCGGGAAACAGTGACGAAAGCCGCGCTCCCGAACCCCACATCCCTCTGTCAGTCGGGACCGGATCCCCCATCCGGTTGAAGCGCTCCGCTCCACCCAAGACCCTATCACGGGGCAAGGCTCCCCCCACCGCCGGGGCCGAGCCGCCGACACCTGTCCCCGCCATGGCCGGCGCATCTCCCGAAGTCGGGGAAGAGCTGCAGCCGGTCCAGCTGGGGGCCTCGGCACCCCGCCAGGCGAAGCCGGGGAGCGAGTTCACCGCCCGGTTCGTGGCCTACGAAAAGGCCCTGGAGCAGGAGGTCAGGGATCTCCTCAAAAAACTCGCCCCCACGGCCGAGCCAGTGCTCGGCATCCAGGAGTGCCGCTGGAAGCGGGACACCCGCGTCACGGTGAAACTCTCCGGCCGCGCCCTCGCCGTCGACCCGCCCGAGCAGGAATTCATCTGGCAGGGGGGGCGGAACATCCTGGAATTCGACGTGACGGTCTCCAAGAAGGCCGAGGAGGGGATCATCCCCCTCAAGTTCGACGTGGCCATCGAGGGGATCATCGTTGCGCGCCTGCGGCTCGACCTGGAGATAACCGCCGCGCCGAAGAAAAAAGGAGTCTCCACCGCCACCGGCGAGCCGGCAAAAACAGCCTTCGCCTCATACTCCTCCAAGGACCGGCTGCGGGTCCTGGACCGGCTTGATGCTATCCAGATCAGCGCCGGCATTGACGTGTTCCAGGACTGCCTCGACCTCAAGCCGGGAGAAGAGTTTAAGCCGCGGCTCGACAACGAGATCAGGGATCGGGACCTCTTCCTCCTCTTCTGGTCGAAAAGCGCCAGCGAATCCAAGTGGGTGGTGTGGGAGCTGGAAACGGCCATGAAGGAAAAAGGGGAGCAGGCCCTGCAGATCCACCCCCTCGACCCAGGGGTCAAGCCGCCGCCGGGGCTGGAGAAGCTCAACATCGGGAGCAACGCCATGTGGGTCCGCAAGGGTTACGAAGCGGTGCTGAAGGAGCGGGAGTCCGCCGGCCCCACATGAGGAGGGACGCCGGACAGAACGGAAACGTATCAGTGGAGACCTTATGAAAACAACAATCATGACTCTGCTCAAGGTTGCTTGCGCCGTTATCGTCATGCTTGTGTTGCCGGCTGGCACCATGGCGCAGGATGCGGGGGAATCCGATCCGGCGACCAGGTTCAGCAAGGAAGAGCTGACACAGATGCTGGCGCCCATCGCCCTGTATCCCGATTCAATGATCGCCCAGCTTCTGATGGCATCCACGTATCCCCTTGAACTGGTGGAGGCGGAGCGATGGAGGCGGCAGAACACGAGCCTCCAGGGCGAAGAACTGGACAATGCCCTGAAGGCCATGCCCTGGGACCCCAGCGTAAAATCCCTCTGCCACTACCCGGATGTTCTCTTCGCCATGAGCGACAAGCTCGACCAGACGAGGAAACTGGGTGATGCCTTCCTGGGCCAGAAGGATGAGGTCATGGCCACCGTCCAGGAACTGCGCCGCAAGGCCGAACAGCAGGGGAATCTCAAGACAACCAGTGAACAAAAGGTCATCGACGAGCAGGAAGTCATCCAGATTGAACCCGTTGACCCGCGGGTCATCCATGTGCCGGTCTATAATCCCCTCTACGTGTATGGCCCCTGGTGGTATCCCGCCTATCCCCCCTACTACTGGTATTACCCCCCCGGGTACGGCATCGTTGGCGGGTATATCGGCTTCTCCCCCGGCATCTTCATCGGCTTCAACCTGTTTTCCTGGGTCTGGTTCGACTGGCATACTCACCATATCCACACAGACTATTACAAGACGCGAAGGTTCCACCATTACGACAGCCACAGGGGTTATGGCGGCCGCACCTGGCAACATAACCCCGTCCACAGGAGAGGGGTTGCCTATAGGGACAGGAGAACGGGTGAGTCCTTTGGGCAGAGACCGCCACGGATGTCGCCGGCCAATCCGGAAACGCGCGGTTATCCTGGCAGAACCTGGGGGAGTCCGACGTGGAGAGGAACGCAGGCCCCGGGAGAACGGAGGGAAAGGATCGGCGTGCCGCAGACGGGAAGAGAACGTTCGGTGCCCCAAGGCCCGGCCGTGCGCCGCGAAGGTACCGTTGTAACGCCACGAATACAGCCCGGGAGGGAACGGGTGCAGAGGCCGTCAGGCGGGTATTCCCCCTTCCGGGGGGTCGGCGAAGGGACCTTTGAGCGCCGGGCAGTCAGGCGCGGCGAGTCGAGCATCAGGAGCGGCGCGCCGGTGCCGAGAAGCGGAACCAGAGGGAGCTGGAGCGGACAGACGAGACAGCCGGGTGGCGGCTTCCAGGGCGGTGGGATGAGGCAGCCGGGAGGCGGTTCGCGAGGCGGGGGAACCCGTCGATAAGGGCTGTTTTGGTTTATGGCACTGCTGCACGCACAGGGAGGCGACATGAGACTAAGCGCATCGCATCACATAGGTGGCAAGGGTTGGCTGATCTCGGCCTGGGTCCTGGCCGTTGCCATGATCCTTTCAGTGGCATCCCCGCCATCTTTTGCGGCGGCGACGCGGCAGAAGAGCTTCTCATCGCCCGACGACGCGGTGAAAGCCCTGGTAGCGGCCGTTAGAGAAGGTAACGAGAAAGAATTGACGCTCATCCTGGGCCCCGGCAGCAGGGAACTGATATCGTCCGGCGATGAGGTTGCCGACAGGACCGATCGCGAACAATTCCTCGCGGCCTATGACCGGATGAACAGCCTCGAGCGCAAGTCCGCCACGACCACGGTCCTCCATGTGGGCCCCGACAGCTGGGCCATGCCTATCCCGGTCGTGAAGAGAGAGGGAAAATGGGCCTTTGACATCGGGAAGGGGAAAAAGGAGATCCTGAAACGGAGAATTGGCAGGAATGAACTCCATGTCATCGATGTGATCAACGCCTATGTGGATGCACAGCTGGAATACGCGGGCAAGGATTGCCGGGGCGGCGGAAAAGTCGAATTCGCCCAACGGCTCATAAGCTCCGAAGGCGAACGGGACGGCCTGTACTGGGAAGCGAAAGAAGGCGAACCGCCGAGCCCCCTCGGACCGCTGATGGCGCGGGCGGCAACTGAAGGGTACGGCAACCTTTCCCCCTTCCATGGCTACTATTTCAAAATTCTCAGGGGTCAGGGGAAACATGCGGTGGGAGGGGCATACCAGTACGTGGTCAAAGACAAGATGATCCTCGGCTTTGCGCTCGTTGCCTACCCTGCTGAATATGGCAATTCGGGGGTCATGACCTTCATGGTGAATCAGGCGGGAACCGTGTACGAGAAAAATCTCGGCAGGAATACCCGGCGCCTGGCCGAGACCATGGAACTGTTTGACCCCGACAAGAGCTGGAGACCGGTCAAGGCCGAAGAGACGCCCAAACAGAAATAACCCCGCTCCGGAGCCGGCAAGCGGCGCAGTTGGCAGCAGTATGGTGGCGCCGCCGGGCGGCGCCACCGAGTTGCCGGTTACTTGCCGACGGTTACTGTTTCAGCGCCGACGGGTGATGAAAAGTAAAACGTCTCGGCCGCGCGGACGGGAATCCACGAAACGGTGAATACCCCGTCGCCGGCGGCAAGATCGGGGGAAACGCCGTCGTCTCGCATGGTCATGACCTCCCCGCCGCTGAGGGAAACCGTCACGGGCCCCGCAGGGTTTGCACAGTTGATGCTCAGGGCGGAAAGCGTCGTGGCCACCCCCGGCTGGATGATGGACGGATATTTCAGGGCGGAAAAGACGCGGCTGTCGGCACAGGTCAGCGAGCCGAACGCATTGATGCGCCTGCCGGTGACGGTCTTGGCGGATAGGGACACAGGCCGGTCGCCGCCGGAAAGGATGAGGTTTCTGATCCCCCGCCAGTCCTGGGTCGGATACTTGGCCTTGATGAGAGCGGCCAGGCCGGCAACGTGGGGAGTAGCCATGGAGGTGCCGGACATGGAGACATACCGGTTGTTCGGATAGGTGCTGAGAATGGAGTACCCCGGTGCCCCCACCAGCACACTTCTGCGGCCGTAATTGGAAAAGGAGGCGAGGCCATCCGACGAGGTGGTGGCGGCCACGGGAATGACGTTCGGCAGGTTGTAGCCGGCGGGATAGGTCGCTGTCGTGTCGTTGTTGGAGGCGGCGTTTCCAGCGGCGGCGATGAAGAGGATGTCACGCTGGGCGTTGATGGCGTCGGAGAGCGCCCTGGAATAGCCGGCGCCGCCCCAGCTGTTGTTGGTGGCGACGATGTTCACCCCGCGGGACTTCATCTTCTTGATGTACTGGAGGCATTCGATGGCGTCGGAGGTGTAGCCCGAACCGCTTGCCGCCAGGAACTTGCAGGCCATGATCCTGACGCTCCAGTTCACCCCCGCCACGCCGATACCGTTGTTGCCGACCCCCCCTATGGTGCCGGCCACGTGGGTCCCGTGCCCGTTGTCGTCCATGGGGTTGCCGCTGTTGCCCACGGCGTTGTAGCCGTAGATGTCGTCCACGGCGCCGTTTCCGTCGTCATCGACGCCCGGCCGGCCGGTCAGTTCCGCCTGGTTGACCCACATGTTGGCCTTGAGGTCCGGATGGTTGTAGTCGATGCCGCTGTCGATCACCGCCACCACAACGCCGGCACTCCCCGTGGTATTGTCCCAGGCCGCCGGGGCGTTGATCTTCGTCAATCCCCAGGTACTGTAAAACTTCGGGTCGGTAGGGACGTTGGTGGCCTTCAGCACGTAGTTCGGTTCCGCATACTCCACGTCGCCGTCTGCCTCGAACTCCCTGATTGCTTTCTCCACGCTCAGGCCCGGCCTGATCTTCACCTGCTCCATGTGCAGGTCACGGAATTCCTTTTTTCTCTTGGAGCCGTGCCTGCTGTGGCCTGCCATCCTCCTCGCCTCGGAAACATGGTCCCTGTACTTGACGATCAGCTCCCCCTCCCTGTAGGGGGGCGGTGTGGCGTTCGAACCCGACTTCACCTCGGCATAACCGTACCCTGAAACGAGCACAACCATCAGCAACGAACAAACAAACCTTTCCCATCCTCTCTTCATCGTCCTTCCTCCCCTTTCGATTGTAGGGACTCGGAAGATACTAATATCTTCCGAATCCCTTACGCGGCATGAAAACCGCTCCTTCGTCCGGCTCGGCACAAAAAAAGCCGGGTCGGAATATCGGTACGATATTTCGGCGACCCGGCTGTCTCCTGGAGACCCTGTAGGCTTTCCGTCCCACCCTCGCGGATGGTTTAGTATTGTCGTTTATCTTTGGTTCAAAACTGATTGCGTTTCGAAACTATCAGCAGGTTAACCACTTAGCGATACGTTTACCCCCTCCGAGCCGGTCTTTTCCACAGGTGCCGCTCACTTCCCACATCTTATCGGCACATCTTCCACTTCCGTTAGCTTTTTTTGGTTGCACAACCAATTTTTGGCGTTAAAATTTTCTCAATATGTTCATCTGGGCTCCGGAAGGCACCTGCCGCCCCTGCCCCCCTTCCTGTTCCAGTAAACCCACGAATATACCTCCTCGACTTCTGCGACGGCAACGCGATACAAAGATTGAGCTTGATCGGCATTGACTTTTTTGTGCGGGTCAGCTCTCAACCTCCATGGAAGGAGATCGCCATGAAAGCTCGCCGATTATTGAAACGGATGTACCAGGGGGTCTGTTTTCTTCTCCTGGGGGCCGGGGTGACCGTTTTGTCCATTGCCCTCGAGACCGGCACCGCCACACCCACCGCCCTCGCCCTCACCGTTGCTGACTGCCGTGTCTGCCACACAAGCGGCAACAACGTCGAGCGTCACCACAACCTCATCGCCACGAAAGGGCTCGATTGCCTGGACTGTCACAAGATGGTGCTCGATCCCGTCAGCAACACCTATGTTTTCGCCCCCTTCAGGGATTGCACCGACTGCCATTCGACCTCGGTCCATTATGACAAGCACGGCTTTTACATCGCCAACTGGCAGACCCAGTCCGGCGTTACGCCGGGAACCGCCCCGCTCTGGACCCAGATCATGACCTTCTCCCTCGTGAACCCCGCCATGAATCAGTATCAGGTCTGCTACAAATGCCATTCGTACAATGCATTCGGATCAGCGCCGACGGGTGTCAGCCCCGTCGTGAGCCGCTCCGGCATCAAACTCACCGACCAGGCCATGGAGTTCAACCCCAACAACCGGTCGGCACACCCCATCCAGGTGCCCCTCAATTCCCAGACCGGCTCCTATGCCCCCAAGGCGCTCCGGTCGAACCAGATGACCCTTGCCTGGACCAACGTGGGAACCCAGACGATGAAGTGCTCGGACTGCCACGCAGCGCCCCCCTCCGGAAGCACGGGAGCGACAAAGTTTCTCCTCAAGGGACCGCGCACCTACTGGCCCTACAACAGAAACGGCCGGCTCTGGACCCTCAACGATGTCAGAGGCAACACCAACAGCTGGTCGACCGATCTCTTCTGCGTCAACTGCCACCCCATCTATTCGGGCGGAACGTGGAAAAACAATGTCCATGACGATGGCGACCACCTTGAGGGCTCGTACACCATCGGCGGGATACGCCACAATGGAATCCCCTGCGTCTCCTGCCACGTGGAGGTTCCCCACGGATACCGCTACAGCCGGCTGATCGGCTATGACACCGATCCGGCCCCCTACGCAACTATCCAGTCAAACGGAACGAAGGCACAGGCTCTCAAAGGTTTCAGAAAGGCGTCCTCACCGTTCAACTACGACGAGGGGAACTGCTATTCGACAGTCGGCGCCTGTGACGAACACGACAGCCGGTCAATGACATACGACTGGTAGAGACATTGTTCGGGAACGCCGACCTGCGCAGCGCGGCAGGTCGGCGAGAGTATGACTTCCTCCACTCCCCTACTCGGCCTTGAAGAAAGCGACCAGCTTGGCCTCCCCCTGCAAGGTCCGGGTGTTGTAGGACTGGAGCACCCCCTTGACCAATGCGGGTCCGCCGATGCTGGTACGGTGCGTGGTCGTGATCGCCTCGGTTTTGAACGTGACGACGTCACCCTCCATATTGATGGCCGGGATGAGCAGCGTCAGCGTGATCGTCTGCAGATCGGGCACCTGCTCAAGGGTCACGGTGACAAGCTGGCCGATCTCGGTGGAGGTCACGCGGATCTCGTCCCCCTTGAACTGGAGATTGCGCGTACGGTCCTGATAGCTCAAGCGGGGCTCGCCCGTGAAGCTGGTGGTCGAATAGGTTATCTTCACGCGCTTTGCGGTAAATTCGTACATATTCGGCTGGGCCGGAGATGTTGTCTGGGCGGTTGCAACACCCGAAACTACCATGAGCAGGGTGATTGCCACGGCGCAAAGGCTGATTGATATAGTGCGCATGTTCATTTGATTCTCCCCTCTTTCTCACTCCACTTCCGCTTGAAGATCTCGTAAACCGCCCCATTGGAGAGAGAGACCACGAAGAGATTGCCGTTGGGGCCGGTCTGGATGTCGGTGCCGATGCCGAATTTCTCTCCGAATACGAGGCTTTCGCTCTCGGTGATATCGAACTTGCCGAGGTTGTCGGCGACCCGGTCGTGAAGGCGCGGGTCGTTCATGACAAGTTTTTTCCGGTTGCCGGTCATCTTGAAGCGGAAGAGGTAGCCGTCAGCCAGGTTTGTTCGGGCGGCACCCACGAAGAGGTCGCCGATGTACTTGGGACCAAGCCCCCAGGAGCTCATGAACCCGATCCCTGCCGGGGCGACCGCGTACTTCCAGCTGAACTCAGGATCGCTGTAGTGGGAGCCGGGAAGGACGAAGAGGCGCGCCAGGGCCTCGTCGGGGGTGTCGGCGATCTGGGTGGGAGGCCAGCGCAGTTGCTGCAGGGCGCCGCCAAACTCGTTCACCTCGATCGACTTAAACTGAGCGATGCGGGCGACCGGCCCCATGATTTGGATCCATCCCCCGTTCATCCCCGGTTCCACCCTGTTGATCTCGTCGAAGGCGTCGTCGCTGTTCTCCTGGGTCCAGAGCTCTCCCGTAAGAGGATCGACCGCCATGCCGAAGCTGTTCCGGACGCCGTAGGCGTAGATCTTCTGGATGTTCGCCCCCACCTCGCCGCCTATGGCAGCGCCGGCCTTGAAGAACGGATTGTCCTCGGGGGTGGTGCCGTCGTCGTTGATCCGCAGGATGACACCGGTGAGGTGGGCGTTGTCGGGCTCGGGGCCGCCGAACTGGTCATCGTCAATCCCCGGGCCGAAGGGGCCGTCGGGAAGGTTCTGCAATTGGCCGCGCCGGCCGTTGTCGCCGATAATGATGAAGAGCCTGGCGCGGTCATCGTCACCATCGTCCTTGTGGAAGAGCGCTCCCTTTATCAGGTCACGAAGCTTCGCTTTCCGCTTCTCGAACCGGAGGACGCCGCCGTCGTGGTTCCCCCGGAGCGGCTGCCCCACATCCTCCTGGAACGCTCGCAGCATGATGATGTTCTTCTCGAAGGTGAGTAGGGAGCCATCCCAGACATAGCGGTCGACCCGGTTGCCAAGGAGGGGGACCTCGGCGAGATTGCCGGAATCAGCGCCGGTGGTGCTCTCGGTCCAGTAGAGGTAAACACCGGGGTTCTCGGGGAAGTCGGGGTGGAGGGCGATCCCGAGAAGCCCCCGCTCCGACGCGAAGTTGACGGCGAGATCGAGCACGGTGGAGTGGAGTGCGCCCCCTTTGATCCGCTGGACCTTGCCGGTGTTCTTCTCGAGGACCAGGAAGTCGTCAGGGTCAAGGAACGCCATGCTGACCGGCGTAGTGAGGCCGGTCACGACGGTCCTCACCGCCAGGCTCGGGTCGCGCACCGTCGGGCTGTTCTGGGCTGAAGCCCGAGAGACACTGAGCGCGAAAAGGTGAGTTACCAGCACGCCGATGAGGACCAACAAGGTTCTTCGGTCTTTTCCTTTCATCTCCTTACCTCCTTCAGTTAAGTTTCGGTCGATATCGCTCGACCAGTCCGGCCTGGGTAAGGCCGCTGTACGAGAGCAGGGAGTATCCCTGTTCTCTGTTCCACCTCCTTGTTGAGTAGCAAAGTACTCCTCACACCAAAGATCGATCATATTCGGGGTCAGAAGAACTTGAACGGGAATGGGTTAGATGATGGCGGAAAAAAGAAATTACACGGGGAGACTGTAGGTGGGTCATGAAGCCTTTACAAAGGCTCAGCATCTGCAGCATAAGGAACGACCGGGAACGTATAAGGGATTACCGGCAGGGAGAGCGCCATCCATAGCAAATCCTTATGCAATTGCCTGAAATTACTGCAATGTGCGTTCCAAGCGTTAATGTGCTGATTTGCCGTCCGCTTTGGATTACAGAGGGCGTAAACCGTAAATATTGCCGACTGTTCTAGTAAATATTGCCGACGTTTACTGAAGCCTTAATGATAATAAGTCGACCAAACTGATGAATGGAGTGTCGAGCCCAGCAATTTCAACCCGTTTCCTTGATGCAGCGCCAAGCTGGTCTATACTTAATGAAAACACTAGACCAGCACGCACCCCGAGGAGCCGGCCATGCCAACCACCGACCCCACCACACTCGCCCTGACCGGACAGCTGCCGTTCATCCTGAGCGCCGGGGCCGTCCTGGCGCTCCCCCTCTCGTACCTTCTGCTCCGCCTCTACCGCCGTGCCCTGCTCAGGGGGATGAGCCACAGGGGTGAAAAACCGGGCGGAGGGCGGGAAGCCTCCCATGCCGAACGCGCGGGGTCGATGTCCCCCCCGGCCGGGGAATTCAGGCTCACGGTGCTCGATGCCTCACCCTCGGCAGGCACCGGGAACGGAGCCGGCTCGCTTCTGCGCCTCGCCCGGTCCTCACCCTGGCGGGCTGGCATGGTCTACGGGGCCGGCGGAGTCGTCTTCGCGGCGATTATGGCCTTCTGCTTCCTTCGCTCCAGCAACACCGAATTTCTTCCCCTGCGCTACCTGATCCTTCTCTGGGTCTTCTCATGGCCCCTCGTGCCGACCCTCGCGCTGGTGGCTGCGACAGGGAGAAAGACCAGACTTCTCCTCATGGCGGCCCACGGGGCGATTTTCGTCGCCCTGGGCGCGGTGGCCCTAGCCCGGAGCCCCGACTCATCCGTCTGGCAACTGGCGGTTCTCTGGCTCAGCACCAACCTTCCCCCTACCCTGCTTCTGCTCGTCTTCCTCATCCGCACGGTGCGGGCAGTGGGGCCGCTGGTGGTAACCTTCATGGTCATGGCCCTCACCGGCTCGAACCTGCTCCTCTCGGTGCTGGACCGCCACCAGGGGGTGTTGCGGTCCGTGGCCGAGGTGGGCTTTTCCCTGGGGCTCGGGGGGACCGGGGTCTTCTGGGCCCTCATCCTGATCGGCTTTCTCCTCTTTGCCGTTCTGGGATGGTTTGCGCTGCAGTGGATTCGCCGGCGCTACCTGGCCAAGGGGATGAACGACCAGTCCCTGATCCTGGACGCCCTTTGGCTCCTGTTCGGGATTTCCTACTCCATCGGCCTGGCCTTTGAGGGAGCAGCCTGGATTCTCTCGGGGCTGGTGGCGTTCGGGGGATACAAGGCAACAGTCCTCGCCGGGTTCCGCCTGGCTTGCGGCATCGGCGCTCCGCCCCGGAATGCCCGCCTGCTCATCCTGCGGGTCTTCTCCCTGGGAAAACGAAGCGAGGAACTTTTCGACGCGGTGACCCGGCACTGGCGCTACCTGGGCGACGTGCGGCTCATTGCCGGGCCGGACTTGGCCATGGCCACGGTGGAACCCCACGAGTTCCTCGACTTCGTGAGCGGCAGGCTCGACCGGCAGTTCATCGACGGGCCCGATGCCCTGACACGGCGGCTCAAGGAGCTGGACACCCGCCCCGATTTCGACGGCCGCTTCCGGGTGAACGATTTTTTCTGCCACGACGACACCTGGCAGATGACCCTCGCACGGCTGGTGGGGACATCGGACGTGGTGCTCATGGACCTGCGAGGATTCTCGCCCCAGAACGCCGGCTGCGCCTATGAGCTCCACGAACTGGTCGCTACCGCCCCCCTGGAGCGGGTGATCATCGCCATGGACGCAACCACCGACGCCGGCTTCCTGGAGCAGACCCTGCGCGACGCCTGGGGAGCGATGCCCGCCGGCTCGCCCAACCGCTCGGCGAAGGCCGATGCGAAGATTGTGCGGCTCCCCCCAACGGGCGACCAGGGGCTCTTCGCCCTGCTGGGGCTGCTCTGCACGGCAGCCGGGGAGGCGAACTCGAGAGCAGCCCGGTTCCGTGCAGATTCCGCCTGATCGTCTATACTTAAGGAGCTCATCGGCACAACACTCACGGAGGCCCATCCCTGACCATGGACCGCCCTTACTTCATCAGCTACTCGGCCGTCGAGGCCCGCCCCTTCGCCGAACAGCTCTGCACCGAGCTGGAAACGGGCGCGCCCCCCTTCCGCACCTGGTTCGACCGTCGCGACCTGCGGCCGGGAGACGACTGGGACCGGCAAGTGGCCGATGCCATCACCGGCTGCGCGGGGCTTCTGTTCGTCATGACGCCGGACAGCGTCGACGATCTCTCCGTCTGCAAGCCCGAGTGGGCTCGTGCTTTGAAGTGCAAGAAGCCGATCATTCCGCTCCTTCTCCGGAAGGAGGCCGAACTCCCCTTCCGGATCGCCAACCGTCAGTACGTGGATTTCACCGGTGACTTCGCCTCCGGCCTCGACCGTCTGCGGGCTCACCTGGCATGGCTCGACTCGCCGGAGGGGGTGCTCCACGGCCTCAAGGAGCGGCTGGCCGACGCCCAGCGGGACCTGCGCCGGGCTGCCGATCCGGCGGAGCAGACCCGCATCGGCGGCGAGATCGAAGAGCTGACAAGGCAGATCGAGGCCCAGAAGCGGATCGTGGCCGACCCGGAGGCAGCGGCACGCCGGGTCGAGGAAAGCATCCGCCTCGGACTGGAGCGGGAACGGCAGCCGACGCACCCGCCGCCGAAACGGGCCGGGGGGAGATTCGTCAACGCGCCGCCGGCGGTGGCCCCCAGCTACTTCCAGAACCGCTACGTGGAAACGGGGCTCGTGGCCGATTTCCTGGCGGACGATGCCCGGCGGCTCATGACCGTAGTGGGGCGGGCCGGCGTCGGCAAGACCGCCATGGTCTGCCGGACCCTGAAGGCCCTGGAGGGAGGGCAACTCCCCGACGACCGTGGCGCCATGACCGTGGACGGCATCGTCTACCTGAGCGCTGCCGGTGCCCGGCGCCTCACCCTCACCAACCTCATGGCCGATCTGGCGAAGCTTCTCCCTCCGGACGCCGCCCGCCCGCTGGAGTCTATCGCGAAGGATCCCCTCATCTCCGCCGAAGCCAGGATGCGGTCCCTTCTGGAAGCGTTCCCCGCGGGGCGGACGGTGGTCCTCCTGGACAACTTCGAGGATGCCATCAACCCGGCTACCGAGGCGATTCGCGACCGGGAACTGGACGAGGCCCTCCAGACCCTCCTGCGGACTCCCCACCACGGGATGAAGGTCATCATCACCACCCGGATCGCACCCCGGCAGCTGGCCCTGGTGGAGCCGGGTCGCCAGATGCGGCTGGAGCTGGACCATGGTCTCGAATCCCCCTATGCCGAGAACATCCTCCGGGCCATGGACGCCGACGGCACCGTAGGGCTCAAGAAGGCTCCCGATGCGCTCCTGGCCGAGGCACAGAAACGGACCCTCGGCTTCCCCCGGGCCCTGGAGGCCCTCTACGCCATCCTCTCCGCCGACCGCTACACGACCATGGCGGAGGTGCTGGGGGATGCCCGGGCGCCCCTCCCCGAAAACGTGGTGGAGGTGCTCGTGGGAGAGGCCTTCAGCCGCCTCGATCCCCTTGCCGAAAAGGTGCTTCAGGCCCTGGCCGTCTACGGCAGGCCGGTGACGCCGGTGGCGGTGGACTATCTGCTCCAGCCCCATCTCCCCGGCATCGACGCGGCACCGGTCATGAACAGGCTCGTCACCATGCATTTCGCCCGGAAAGATGCAGGCCGCTACTACCTTCACCCCGTGGACCGCTCCTACGCCCTGGCCACCATACCCGCCGACGCCCCGGGAGCGACGGCAGCGGATGAGCCGCCCCCCTTCGCGCGGTCGGCCCTCTTCAGGAGGGGAGCGGACTTCTTCAGCCTCACCCGGACCCCGCGGGAAGAGTGGCGCACCATCGACGACCTGGCACCACACCTGGCCGAGTTCGACCTCCGCTGCGCAGCCGGCGACCACGACTCGGCCGCCGCAGTCCTTCAGGAAATCGACTTCGAGTATCTCATGCTCTGGGGCTACTACCGGCTCGTGGCCCAGATGCACGAGCAGCTCCGGGGAAAACTGAACGACCCGTGGCTGCGGCAGAACAGCTGCGGCAACCTGGGAACCGCCTACTACTGGACCGGCCGCTACGCCAAGGCCATCGAAAGCTACGGCGAAGCCCTGGAAGCAGCCCGCGCCAGCGGCGACACCTGGGGCCAGAGCGCATGGACCGGCAGCCTGGCCAACTGCTATGGCGAACTGGGAGAAATCCGCCGCGCCCTCGAACTCTACGACGAGGCCCTTGCGTTGGCCCGCCAGGTGGGGACCCCCTTGGCGGAGGCCGCCCACATCAACAACCGGGGCTACTACCTGGTGGACCTGGGAGCCAGCCGGGAAGCCCTCCAATGCCACCGGCAGGCCTTCGAGCTCTCCAACCAGGGAGGCGACAGGCAGGGGAATTCCATCCATCTGGCCAACCAGGGGGCCCGCCTCAATGACCTGGGGGAGACCGACGAGGCCCTGGCCCGCTGCCGCGAAAGCCTGGCCATTGCCCGGAAAATCGGGTACCGCTACAGCGAGGTGGTGAGCCTCACCTACCTGGGGGACATCCACCGGGACCGCGGGGAGTGGAGCGAGGCTATGGCCTCCTACGGAGATGCCCTGGGTATTGCCGATGAAATCAGCAATACCCAGTTCCGTACCCTGGCCGAGTGGGGGCAGGCCTACGTCCACCTCTGCACCGGCGACCTGGCCGAGGCCGCCCGTTTAGCCGCCGAGGCCCGCATCCACGAGGTTCCCCGCACAAGCCACGGGGCCTGGGCCATCTCCGGCGTCATCGCCCTGCGCCGGGGTGAGGTGAATACGGCCCGGGAGGCCTTCGTCTCTGCTGTTGCTGCGGCAGACCTGCTGCTTTCCCGCAACGACCGGAACTCCCCGGCCCTCGACTCCCGGGGGCTGGCCCTCTGCGGGCTGGCCCTCTGCGAGGCGGACCCGGCGCACCTGGCCGCCGCCGGAGCGGCATACAGGGCCGCCCGTACCATCTGCCGCGATGTCGGGATCGTGGCCCGCAGCCTCCGCCTCTTCGACGAACTGGCCAGAGCCGATTCAGCCGGCATGCTCGGGAAAGCGCGCCCACTGGCGGCGGGAACGTACTGACAAGAGGGAAAAAACCGCCCGTGAAGCCCACGGGAAATCCACCACCGACCGTTGAACAGCAAGGAGACCGGGATGGAAGGAATCTTCATCAGCTACCGCCGGGAGGAGAGCGCCGGCCACGCCGGACGTATCTACGATCGTTTGCGGGAACGCTTCGGCAGGGACCGGGTCTTCATGGACGTCTCCGCCATCGAGCCGGGGGTGGACTTTGTGGAGGCCATCGACCGGGCCGTGGGTTCCTGCGCGGTGCTCCTGGTGATCATCGGCCGGCGGTGGCTCGACTCCACCGACAGGGCAGGCCAGCGCCGACTGGACGACCCCAAGGACTTCATCCGCCTGGAGGTGGGGACGGCCCTGCGGCGCAATATCCGGGTGATTCCGGTGTTGGTCCAGGATGCGGCCATGCCCGGCGAAGGGGACCTTCCCGACGACCTGAAGCTCCTGGCCCGCCGCAACGCCATCGAGATCAACGACACCCACTGGGACTCGGACCTGGCGCAACTGGTGGAGACTCTGGGACGAGTCCTGGGGGAGTCTGCGGCACCGGCACCGACAGGGGGGACCGGAACCAAACCTGCACAGGTGGTGCGGAAAAACCGGCTCGTCTGGCTCATCAGCTCCATCACCGCAATCGTGCTGGCGCTGGCGGGGCTCTTCACCGGCGTCGAGTCGTTGCGCAACAGCGTCGTCAGGCTGTTCAAGGGATCGCCACCCTTTACGAACACAACCGGCGCCACCGTTCCCCCCAAAGGCCAGGGGCCGGCTGAACCGGCAGTGATCACCATGCCGCGGGTCATCGGCATGGAAGAGCAGGAGGCCGTCAACACCATCCGCACCAGGGGATTGCAGCCCCAGGTGGAGCGGCGTATCTCGCCCGACGACCGCCCCGGCACGGTCTTCCACCAGGAGCCGCCGGCGGAAACAAGCATTCACGCCGGAGCGGGGGTAATCCTCCTCGTGGCCCTCCCCCCCGAACGGCCGGAAGAGCCGCAGCCTGGCGGACAACAGGAACCTCCCCTGCCGAAGTTCGTTACCGTGCCAAAGCTGGCCGGGACAACCCTTGGCAAAGCCGAGGCAGCGCTTGCAAAAGCCGGATTGACGGTGGGAGCGGTGGAGAAGCGGGAAACCGGCAAGGCAAAACCGGGCACGGTCATCGCCCAGACCCCCAAGGCCGGCGCCAAGCTGGCTCGGGGGAAGAAAGTCAGTCTCGTGGTAGCCGTCAAGCCACCCGAGCCGGAACTGGTGACGGTGCCCAACGTGGTGAAACAGCCCCTGGAACGTGCCGTGAAGATGCTGGTGGAGGCAGGACTGCGACCAGGGGCCGAGACTCCGCGGCCCACGGACCGGGCGCGCCCCGGAACGGTCCTCGACCAGAAGCTGAAGGGAGGGACCACGGTGAAGCGCGGTACGGCGGTGGACCTTCTGGTGGCCGTGCAGCCGACTGAAGGCGGTACTGCCGCAGGGCACACCGTGCTCGCCAGCGGAAACCGGAAGATTCCACAGACCTATCTCTTCGATCTGGATTCAGGGAAAATTGTCCGGGATGGGGATGCGGATTTCTGGTTCGAGGCAGTGACTGAGACGGAGCGGTACCTGACCCCCCGTAACGGTGCAGCCATCGGCTTCACCCGGGAGAAACCTTCGTACGAGAGCTGCTCCAACGTGAGGATGACGGAAAAGCGCATCCCCATCCAGAGAGTGCCTGAAAGCGCCTACGCCTGCGTCCGGACCAGCCGCGGCAACTTGTCCGCCTTCAAGCTTCTGGAGCCGGTCGGCCCCAGCCCCGGGGTCATGAAAATCCTTTTCAGCACCTGGGAGCGGGGCCGATAGCGTCGCGTCTCCGCATTGCACAGGGTCACAAATGAGGACATTATATTTCCCATGCAACAGCTACAATGGGTCTTTCTCTGGCACCCGACTCAGGAATGCCACTGATCACACCGTTGTGATAGCTGCTGAGTTTATTAGAATAATTTTTTTTGACTTCACCTGTCCAATCAGGGCATAAAGACAACACACATAATTACAACACAGCAACAATTGTGATACACGATAATACTAAACCATCCGCGAGGATGGGGCGGAAAGCCTACAGGGTCTCAAGAAGACAGCCGGGTTACCGAAAATCGCACGAGATTCGGTCCCGGCTTTTTTGTGTCCAACGTCGAAAAAGAGAATCTTTAAATATTGAAGAAGGAACACGCGTCTGAAAGGCGTCAGCTCATGCCGACCGGCAGTTGTTGAAGAAATCGGCATGACATTCAGCAGGTGGTACACGATAATACTAAACCATCCGCGAGGATGGGGCGGAAAGCCTACAGGGTCTCAAGTAGACAGCCGGGTTGCCGAAATATCACACGATATCGGCCCCGGTTTTTTTGTGCACAAAATCTCCGGGCAACAACCAGCGCACGGGAGGGACAATTCACAGATGTTCACGAAAAGCTGTATTCACAACCCAAGTAACGTGTGTTCCAAAGAGAAAGGAGTCGGTATGCAGTTTATCAGTAAAACATCGGTGTTATTCATCTTCGCCATGGCACTGGCAACATTTCAGTTCTGGAGTACAGAGGCATCTGCACAATCGTCTTATTTCACAGGCAGAGGCTGCGTCACCTGCCATAGTGCCCCAGTAGTCGCCTCCTGCAACGGGTGTCATTACCACGGCAACAGATCTTTGAAGGCCGCTACCAACAAAACTTCTTATACACCCGGCGAAACGGTGACGGTGACCCTGACCAGCGGCAGCACAAGAAGCGGTTGGATCAAGGCCATCCTCTACGACCAGAGCAATACTCAGATTGCCGTATCGAACGGCAACGCCAGCGGCATGGGCGGTTCAACTACGTTCCCGGCGGCTTTGACCGCGCCGGCACCGGCAACGCCGGGCACCTATACCTGGAAGATGGCCTACTTCGGCAACAGTGCAAATAACGGAAGTACCCACGGCGAAGTGGCCATTAGTACCAACTCATTCACCGTTGCCGCTGCGGCAGACACCACCGCTCCCGTGGTGGGCGCCTTCACGCTTCCCACAACCGCCACCAGCCTCACCGTAGCGGTCAGCTCCTTCACCGCCACCGACAACGTGGCCGTCACCGGCTACCTGATCACCACGAGCGCCACCGCGCCGGCAGCCTCCGCCACCGGCTGGACGGCCACCGCTCCGGTCAGCGTCACCGCCGTTGCCGGCAGCAACACCTTCTTCGGCTGGGCCAAGGACGCGGCCGGGAACGTATCCCTTGCCAAGAGTGCCAGCGTGACGGTCACGCTCCCCGATGCCGCCGCTCCCGTGGTCGGCGCCTTCACGCTTCCCGCAACCGCCACCACCCTCACCGTGCCGGTCAGCTCCTTCACCGCCACTGACAACGTCGGGGTCACCGGCTACCTGATCACCAAGAGCGCCACCGCGCCGGCAGCCTCCGCCACCGGCTGGACGGCCACCGCTCCGGTCAGCGTCACCGCCGTTGCCGGCAGCAACACCTTCTTCGGCTGGGCCAAGGACGCGGCCGGGAACGTATCCCTTGCCAAGAGCGCCAGCGTGACGGTCACGCTCCCCGACACCGCCGCCCCGGTGGTCGGCGCATTCACGCTTCCCGCAACTGCCACCACTCTCGCCGTGCCGGTCAGCTCCTTCACCGCCACCGACAACGTCGGGGTCACCGGCTACCTGATCACCACGAGCGCCACCGCTCCGGCCAGCGTCACCGCCGTTGCCGGCAGCAACACCTTCTACGCCTGGGCCAAGGACGCGGCCGGGAACGTATCCCTTGCCAAGAGCGCCAGCGTGACGGTCACGCTCCCCGACGCTACCGCTCCCGTGGTGGGCGCCTTCACGCTTCCCACTACCGCCACCAGCCTCACCGTGCCGGTCAGCGCCTTCACCGCCACCGACAACGTCGGGGTCACCGGCTACCTGATCACCACGAGCACCACCGCGCCGGCAGCCTCCGCCACCGGCTGGAGCGCCACCGCACCGGCCAGCGTCACCGCCGTTGCCGGCAGCAACACCTTCTACGGCTGGGCCAAGGACGCAGCGGGCAACGTATCCCTTGCCAAGAGCGCCAGCGTGACGGTTACCGTCCAGACCGCCGACACCACAAAACCGACGCTCACCATCTCCGCCCTGAACAACGGCTCATACACCAACAAAGTTACCCTCAACATCACCGGCAGCACCAGCGATGCAAGCGGTATCAAGTCCGTCACCGTCAACGGCCAGGCAATCACCGTCAATCCTGATGGTTCCTTCAGCACCGCCCTGACCCTCACCGTCGGAGCCAACACCATCACGGTCGTCTCCACAGACAACGCCGGCAACCAGCAGACTGACGCCCGCACCGTAACCTATGACCCCAATGCTCCGGTCCTCGCGGTCTCCGCACCCGCCGACAACAGCCAGAGCTCACAGTCATTCATCACAATCAGCGGCACAATCGGCGAGATCTCAACGGTAAGCGTCATCGTCAACAGCGGCAGCCCGCAATTGGCCAGCATCAGTGGCAACAGCTTCAGTGTCACCGTCAACCTGGCGCAGGGGGTCAACACCATCGCCATAACTGCGACCGACCTTGCAGGCAATGTCTCCACCGCCAAGCGGACGGTAACCTACGGCACCGCCAGCATGGCGCTTTCGGTAACCTCCCCACTCCAGGACATCACCACCAAAAATTCCTCGATTTCTCTAAAGGGAAAGGTTGTTGATCCCCTGGAAAATGTCACCGTCAAAATCACCATGGATGGTAATACCTTCACCCCTAAAGTTGAAGACAACGGTGCTTTCGAGCAGGAGCTCAAATTCACCACTCCCAAACTGTATGCCATTACGGTTACCGCGACGGATGAAGCGGGCAACAGCAGCTCGGTATACCGTAACGTAATTTTTAAGCCTGAAACCCATGATGACGACGAGCATGATGACGAGCACGACGATGATGACCATCGTTAAATCGAAGTAGTTCAAGTAAAGGGAAAAGCCACCCGGATTCGGGTGGCTTTTTTCGTCCGGGGCGCGACACCATGAGCACAACCACAGGCGTAGCAGGGTTACGTCGAGAATTGTGCGATTGAGGCGCGGCAAAAGATGGCCCACAGACGAGATGCGAGATGGGATATTGGTATATTCAGAGTCCCTTAGTATACTATCCTCGGAAGCACCTTCCTGATAAAGGAGAACGGTTTGCATTCCTTTGACGACTCGCCATACATGCCGGGCACCGGAGAATCCCCGGGTGAACGCCTTGCACGCGCCGTGCCTCTTGCCGGGACCCCAGGCCTGGCCTATGTCGTGCGGAGGGGCGTACCCACAGACATCGCCGACGCCGCTGGTGTGCGTTTCGACAGGGACTACGGCGGCCGGCCCGCGGTTCTCGTGGCAATGCGGGACAGGGAGGACAGAGTGGTGGCGGTACACGGGCGATACCTGCATGTTGTGCGCGGGGAGAACAAGATGCTCACGTTCGGGCCCGGTGGCGGCGCGGTGAGCGTACTGGGTGGCTGGCGTGCTGATCCGCTGATCCTCGTGGAGGGGCTGTTCGATGCCCTGTCGCTGGCCACCTGCGGATGGGGCTCCGTAGCGACCATCGGACGCTGGGCGCCGTGGCTGCCGGAGGTGGGGGCCGGCCGTGTGGTATGGCTCGCCTTTGATGCCAGCAGGCCGGGTGAGGCCGAGGTGGCTCGCTATACCGAACTGCTGCGCGCATCCGACCTTCGCAGGTTGCCGCCGCCACCACGGTGCAAGGACTGGAGCACGGCACTGGTGAAGCGCGGGCGCAACACCGTGACGCGCTGGGTGCGTGACCATCTTACGACAAAGGAGACACCACCGGCATGAAAGAGATTTATGTCAGCACCGATGTGGAGGTGGACGGCCCGATCCCCGGTCCCCACTCCATGCTGAGCTTCGGGTCTGCGGCGTTTATGGCCGACAAGACCCTCGTCTCAACGTTCTCGGCGAACCTGGAACTCCTGCCCGGGGCATCGGGCCATCCCGACACCATGGCATGGTGGGCTAAACATCCCGAGGCCTGGAAGGCCTGTCGCCAGGACCTTCGCGCGCCAGCTGGGGCCATGGCCGACTACGTGAAGTGGCTCGACGCACTCCCTGCCAAGCCCGTATTCGTAGGCTACCCCGCAGCCTTCGACTTCATGTTCGTCTACTGGTACCTGATGCGCTTCGCGGGCCGGAGCCCCTTCAGCTTCTCGGCGCTGGACATCAAGACCATGGCCATGGTGATGCTCGGCAAGGAGTACCAAACCATCACCAAGCGGACCATGCCCAAGCGCTGGTTCGATCCCCTCCCCCACAACCATGTGGCGCTGGACGACGCCATCGAGCAGGGTATGCTTTTCTGCAACATGCTCGCTGAGTGCCGCCGCTGAAACACCGCGAGGCCCCGCCATGACCCTCCACCTGCCGCCGGCAATCTGCTTTCGGGTCACCCGTTCCTGCAACGCCCGGTGCGGCTTCTGTCTCGCTCCACCGACCGGCGACCACCAGCCTGCCGAGGCCCTCATGCAGCGCATTGACTGGCTCCTGTCCCACGGGGTGAAGACCTTGCACTTCTGCGGCGGCGAACCAACCATCCACCCGGCCCTCCCGCAACTGCTCGCCCATGCCCATGCACGGGGGGCCAAAACGAAGCTCACCACCAACGCCATCACGATCGCCGATGCGTTGTTGCCGCTCCTCCGGGCAACAGGCACCCAGGTCAAGGTCAGTCTCCACGGCGACCGTGAACACCACAACAGCATCGTCGGCGTTGATGCCTTCGACCACACCACCGGCAATCTCAGCCGTCTCATTGCAGCCGGCGTTCCCACATCGGTCCAGACCACCGTCATAGCGGGGGGCACATGGGTCGTGGAGTGGATGATCGCCTTCTGCCTGGAGCGCAGGGTGCGACGGCTGAGCATCCTCCCCTTCATCCCGCGCGGCAACGGCTTCGAACGTCAAGACGAGTTTGGGCTGCGACAATCCCAGCGCCGGGAGCTGCATGAACTCGTAACCGCGAAACGACGCGCCCTCAGCAATCGACTCGATATCCGGTGGCTGGACTTCACCGCCCGGCCCGTCCATGTGGTCGAACCTGGCGGGGACGTGGTTCTCGAAGGCGCGACAGGAACAAACGACAAGGTGCTCTGTCGCATCCCCGCACCTCTTGCTTGATGCAATCACAAGGTTTTGTGATGCTTTCCCCGGCAGGAGCAAAGAGCTGGGTTCTGATACCGCCACCCGCCCCTTTTGACAAACCCGAAACCGACAGTACACTTTGTTCATTAGAACATCGACCAACCCCGCCCCTCTCCCTCCTCCGGCGGAGACGTTTGCTTCCGTTTGCCAACCACCCGTAATACTGCGATGACCAACGTGCGGAACGCCAAGGAGGGCACGCATGAAGACTCCCCGCCTCTCGTTCGAAAAGCTCACGGAACTCCGTCTTCCCCGGCTCGACCCCGCTGAGCTGTCGCTGGCGGCGATACGCCGCGACCCGAAGTCCGCCACCTTCGACTGGCTCGGCGCGGCGGAGGAACTCCTCCTCGGTGCACGGGCCACGCGTACTACGGCGGCTGCGCCGAAACCGGTGGCGAAGGGGCCGCCGCCGAAGTTCATCACCGTCGGCCCCTTCGCACTGGTTTACGACCAACTCCAGCTGACTCTTCAGGAACAGGGGGTCAACCAGTTCTGGCACCTGGAGGCCGGCTGGTTAGGCGGCACCCCTACCCTGACGGTGACGCAGAAGAACGGCGGTGTGGATATCGCCCTGGCCGGCGCCTTCTACCCCGGCACCTCGATTCCTGCGTCCCTCAGGGCTGCGATCCGCCTTGTCGACGGCACCTGGACCCTTCGGCTCCGGCTCAAGTACGGGAGCTTCGACGCCACCCTCCCTCTCTCCCCGTGGCTTGCGCGGACGCAACTGGCCCTGTCGCCGGTCCATCTGGACCTGGAATGCTCTCCGCTGGGTCCGGCCTCGGCGTTGGCGGCCAAAGGGGCGGGCATCGCCGCCTTCACGCCGGACTGGCTCCTGGCGACCTTCTCCATTGACGGTTTCCGCCTCCCCGGCTTCGAGCAGAACATCTCCGCCGACGTGGCGCTCGTGGCGCTCCTCCCCCCCGGCGCCCCGGCGGCCTTCCTCCCGAACACCCTTCGACGCACGAACATCCTCTTCGCCTCCGACAGCCAGTTCCCCCTCCAGCCGGAGTTCGCGGCCTCCGCCCCAACCATCCACCTGGGGTCGTTCCGCTTCGACGGCCTCTCCCTGGAGACGGCGCTCCTCCCCACCGACCAGGCCATCCGGTTCCTCTTCGCCCAGTCGGTGGCCGACCCGACCCTGGCGGGGCTCGAAACCGGCGGCGGCCTCCGGGGGAGCGACGGGGAGCCGTTCCGGATTCCGCTGCGCAACCCGCGCTACGGCCAGCTCTTCGACGACAGCCGGCAGCGGACCGCCGCCGGCCTCGTGGCCCAGGTGGACGAGTCACCCTTCTGGCTCCACAGCCAGGGGGTGAGCCTGCTGCTGGCACAGTCCCGCCAGGCCCCCTTCGCCGGCATCGTCCAGGCGGGGAGTTCGCCTCCTGTCATGGTCTGCCGTCTGAGCCTCATGAAGAGCGCCCCCCGGGTGGAGGGGATGCTGGTCCGCCCCGAGCCGGCGCCGCCACGCTCAGAGGTCCTCGTCACCTGGCGGCCCCTGGGCACCCTCCAGCCCACCTTCGGCCACGTGGAGATCGACGGGGCGGCCGGCACCGCCACGGTGCGCCTCCCCCGCAACACCTCCCTGGCCGTGGTCCGGCGCGACGACTTCCTCCACCTGGGGTACCGGTGGACCAACCTGCGGCTCGTGACCGAGGGGACGACGCGGCGCCTCCAGCCCCTGACCACGGGCGCCTCCTACCTGGCGGTGGTCTTCCCACCCCAGAGCATCGGCGAGGAGACCTTCTTCGAGGCGGACCCCAGCTACAAGGTGAGCGATTCGGACATGCCGGCATCCCAGCAGGCGGATCAGGGGCCGAGCATCCCCAACCCGCCGTCGCCGCCGGTGAAGGCCCTCATGGCCAAGCCGAGCCGCCTGGTCTTCACCCTCCCCCAGGGGGATCAGACGTTTCTCCTGAACGGCGCGACCATCCTCGACTGGCACCCCCTCACCCCGTCCCTGGCCCCCACGGCCCTGCCGGGGTCGGTGCGGCTCAAGCTGGCCGATCGCCCCCCCATCATCCTCCCCGGTCCGGACATCGTCTTCAGGGCTGCAACGCCCCTCTCGAACCGGGCCACGCCGGTGCGGCGGGCAACGGCACCCCCCGCGCGCAAGACGGTCCTCGGAAACCTCCGTCCCATCGACACCATCACCAATGTTCCGTGGATGTTCCTGAAACCGGCCCCCCCTTCGGCCACCACGACCCAGATCGAGCTCCCCTTCCGCCTGCTCCTCTCCCCCAACCGGTACGGCACCTGGGTCCACGCCAACGCCCCGGTGACCCGGGACGGCCGGACCGAGCTCTGGCACACCCGGCTGGCGGTGAGGTCGGGCGAGTCGATCACCGAGGAGCCCCACCAGTACCGGACCGTGCGGGCCATCTGGTCCCGGGACCACGACATCCCCACCGACTTCGACAAGCCGTTCCTGATGCCCCTGGACCAGGACGACCGGCGGCAGCTGGTGGACCTGACCGCCGACTTCACCATCGGCACGCCGACCCCGGTGACCATCAACAAGCTGATGCTCTCCTCCCTGGGGGGATGGCTCGACAGCGACCTGCGGCTGAAACCGCCGGCGGGATACTCCGTGGAGCAGTGGCGGCACCGGGCCACCCAGGGGCGCGACCACTTCGTGCGGGTGGTCTACAAGGGATTCCTCTTCCACTGCGGCAACCGGGCGTCCCTGGTGAAGATCAGCGAGCGGAAGGTGGAGCTCTCCCCCACCGGCGACCCGGTGGCGTACATCCGGCAGCGGATGTTCATCATCGTCAGGGAGCCGGAGCGGGCCTTCGGCGGCAGCATCTACACCCACGACGGCCGCGAAATCCACCTCCGGCGCATCCGGATCACGACGCTCGTCACCCCCAACCTGAACCCGCCCCAGGAATCCCCCCTGGGCGCCGATCCGGGACAGCGCCGCCTTCTGGCCCCGGGTGGGGCCCGGCGACTTCCTCTTCCACCTGAAGGGGTGGGACTGGGAGGGGCGCGAGGTGGACTTCGTGATGCCCCTGGCCTTTGTCCGCTCCGACATGCTCGACAACGCCGCCGAGATCAAGGTGGCGGTGGATGCCTACAACGCCCCCAAGGAGAAGGACCGGCGGAAGGCTTACCTCGGCGGCCAGCAGGTGGCCTTTGCCGATGCGGCGGGATACGCCGGCAAAACCACCTTCGACACGGAGTCCGTGAGCTTCCTGGCCCTTGTCCCGGCCGACGGCACCCGGGAGCCCCCCTGCTGCCCGAAGATGGACCAGGCCCAGGTTGCCATCGCAGCCCTGCGGCAGATGACCGGCAGCAACGACCCGGCTACGATCGAGCTGGCCCCGCGCTACCTGGAGCACGGTTTCGACCCGGTGAAGAACAAGGCAGGGCTCTTCGCCCGGGTGCCGGCCATGCTCCCGGCCCCCTCCCTGGACTACACGGCCGGCAAGAGCTCCGACCGCTCCGGCGGCGTCGCCACCCCGAGCATGGTGATCCGCGGGCTCTCCCGGGAGCTGGGAACCGTGGGGGACACGGCCGACAGCTTCGCCGAGGGAAACTTCAACCCGGCCCAGTTCTTCGCCGGCCTCGACGCCCAGCTTCTGGGGGGGATCACCCTCGCCAGCATCCTCGACACCCTGATCCCCGGCGACTTCCTGGCCCAGGCGCCGAAGCTCGTCACCGCCAACAGCGCCACCGAGATCACCACGACCCTCCACTGGGAGACCACGAAGCTCAAGGCCAGCGGCCCCTTCGTGAAGGGAGCCGCCTCGAAGCTCACCCTCGACAGCGTCCTCAGGACCCCCAAGGCGGGGGGCGCAAAAACCTTCCAGCTGACGGGAAAAATCGTCGACTTCACCATCAACCTGGCCCAGGTTGTCGAGGTGAAGTTCGACGAATTCTCCTTCACTTCCGTGGACGGGAAGAAGCCGGACGTCCACGTGGATATCACCGACATCGCCTTCACCGGCGCCCTGGAGTTCGTGAACACCCTGCGCGACTACCTGGAGCCGGCCAACTTCGCCGATCCCCCCTTCCTGGACGTGACTCCCCAGGGGATCACCGCCGGCTACTCCCTCACCATCCCTGCGGTCTCCGTGGGGGTGTTCTCCATCGCCAACATCGCCCTCGGCGCCCGGCTCACCCTCCCCTTCACCGGCGAGCCGATGCGGCTGCGGTTCAACCTCTCGGAGCGCCAGAGCCCCTTCACCGTGTCGGTGGCACCCTTCGGCGGCGGCGGGTTCTTCGCCCTGGCCGTGGGGATGGACGGGGTGGAGACCCTGGAGGCCTCCCTGGAGTTCGGCGGCTGCGTGGCCATCGACCTGGGGGTGGCCAGCGGCGGCATCTCCCTCATGGCCGGCATATACCTGAAGATCGAGGTGACCAGCAACCATTCGCAGCTGACCGGCTACGTGCGGGCCAACGGCGCCCTGGAGGTCATCGGCCTCATCACCGTATCGATCGAGTTCTACCTGGGGCTCGACTACGACTTCGGCGCCGGCAAGGCGTGGGGCGAGTGCCGGGTGTCGGTGAAGGTGGAGGTGCTCCTCTTCAGCGCCAGCGTCACCGTCACCATGCGGAAACAGTTCGCCGGCTCCAGCGGAGATCCGCCATTCGGCATCATGATGCCCCAGCCGCGCTGGACCGCCTACGCCGCGGCGTTTGCCTGAAAAAAGCATCAACCCCCTCCCCTGGCGGGAGGGGGCAGGGGGGAGGGGGAAGCCGCATATCGCAGTGAATAACCCAACTTCCCCCCCACCCCACCCTCCCCCGCCAGGGGGGAGGGAATTTTCTTAAAGTTTGAATCTCCGAGAGGGATACTGATATGAAACAGACACTACTTTGGACCGCCCTTCCCAAGGGAATCAGCGCTGACGGCAAAAACCTCCTCCTGTCGGTGATGGTATCGCCCCGGCTCGACACGGGCGGACCGCTCCTGAAGCTCAGCGCCTTTCCCGCCTTCACCAACTGGCCGGCCCAGCCCCTGCAGCTCTCCATCCAGTTCAACGGCCAGGCGCCGGTGGCGGCAACCATCATCCCGTCGGGAGCCGACCCTGCCCTCTGGCAGGCCCTTTTCCCGCCGGAGGAAACCACGGTCCGCTCCTTCGTCCCGGCGGACCAGTCCAAGCAGCTCATCCACTCGTACCCAGTGGCCAACGTGGTGGAGCACCTGCGCAAGCTCTACGCCGCCGTGGGGGTCGCCTCCCCCACCGACCTTCCCCTGATCGCCGAGTTGGCCCAGAAGGGGGCCACCCTGGTCCGGACCGTGGAGGGACAGGGGCGTGAGTGGTTGAACCTGGACGACCACCTGGAGCAGGACCTCCTGGGGCGGTACAAGAAGCTCAAGACCACGGCCCTCCCGCCGGGGCCGCCGGAGCCGGCCATGGACTTCTTCCGGGCCAAGCACTTCCACCGCTTCAAGGGGGGAAAGCGCGACAACCCGGTGCCGGTGCCGGACTTCGACTTCCACGAGGCCGTGGCAATGCTCGGGAACCACCCGCTCCTCCTGCGGCGGCTGGGGCTCGTGATCGAGGTGAGCGTCCCCCTGGCCGGCCAGCCCGCCAGCGGCACCGTCCAGGTGGCGGAGGTCCACCATCAGTTCGCCGGCGACGACCAGCCCCTTCGGGTCCGCTACCTCCTCGACACGGCGAAGAAGCGCTTCCTCCCCGCGCCGAAGGCCGCGTCGGACTTGGCGGACGGCTGGCTGCGGCTCGGCACGCCCGACTTCAGCATCCAGCAGGTGGACGCGGACGGCGCGGCCCTGAAGGCCATCGACTACGCCAACCAGCTCCAGATGCGCCAGCAGGGAAGGCTCAAGACCCTCGACTCCCCCCAGGACGACGGCCTCCCGGCCCTGCGGGCCGGCGGGGTCTCGGTGCTCCGGACCGGCCGGGCGGTGCGGCTGGCCAACACCTTCAAGACCGTGACCCAGGCCAACACGACCCTCAATCCCCAGAACCCGCCGGAGCTCTGGGCCGATGACGTGACCGGCGGCTTCCGGGTGGACGTGCAGGACGCCGCCGGCGCCTGGCGCTCCCTCTGCCGGCGCGGCATCACCTACCGGGTGGGGCGGCTCGCCGGACCTCAGGCCACCATCACCGCCGCAGACGAGGGGACCGTCACCGCCGCCGCCATGCAGGACGTGGACCCCACCAGGAACGACTTCTATCTCCACGAGGCCCTCTTCCACTGGGACGGCTGGAGCCTCGTGGCCCCGCGGCCCGGCGAGGCGATCCAGAACGACGGCCTGAGCCACGGCGAGAACCTGGGGCCCGACGGCAAGGCCAGAAACCCCTCGTCGACGTCGCTGAACCTGGAGATCACGGCCGAGCCGACCCCCAAATCCCTCCCCCGGCTCCGCTTCGGTGGAAATTATCGAATCCGGGCCCGGGCCGTGGACGTGGCCGGCAACAGCCTCCCCTTCGATTCCACCGACGCCTCCCAGGCCTCGCCGCCGGTCACCTACCGCCGCTTCGAGCCCGTGGAGGCGCCGACGGTGGCCATCGTCTCCGCCGTCCCCCTCTCGAATCTGCCGGGGGAATCGACGGCGCGCCTCGTCATCCGGAGCTACAACGACACCCCCGCCGACGACGGCGTCCTCTCCCCCGAGACGTCGGAGCGGCTCCTCCTCCCTCCCCGGACCGCCGTGGCCACCATCGAGCAGTACGGCCTCCTGGACACCCCCACGGGAGTGGACGCCACCCCGGCCACCTGGAACCTCCTGGCCACGAAGGACGCGGCGACCATCCCGGAGGTGTACCCGAACCCCGCCGCGCTCCCGGCCGAGGTCCCCTACCTGGCCGACCCCTTTGCCAGCGCCGCGGTCCTGCGGGGGCTCCCCGGCACGGCGCCGGAATCGGCCCAGGCCGTCACCTTCGACGCAGCCCCCGGCTGGTGGCAGGGGAAACCGTTCCGCATCGCCGTCATCGAGGGGAACGGCCCCCCCTCCTGGGACGCCACGGAGCGCATCCTCACCGTGGAGCTCCCCAAGGCCGCCGTGGCCAGGGTGCGCCTCAGCTCCCGGGTCACTCCCGCCGACCTGGAGAAGCTCGCCGTCTGGAAGTGGATCGAGGAGGAGGCCTTTGACAACGATGACCGGGCGCGGCTGAAGCAGCTGGCCCTGGACGGGCTCCACTGGATGCTCACCCCCTTCCGGGAGCTGACCCTGGTCCACGCAGTGCAGCAGCCCCTGGCGCCGCCGGTCATCGAGGCCCTCAATCCCCGGAAAGCCGCCTTGGGGGACACCTTCGCCACCGTGGAAGGGGCCGTGGGGGTCCACGCCCCGAGCACCGGCAAGGTGGACCTCCTGGCCCGCTGGAGCGAGCCCACCGGCATCGGCTTCGCCCGCAAAAACGGCGAATCCCACGCCTTCGACCTCCCCGTGGCCTCGCCGGACTCCCCGTCGGTGCCGTGGGGGGACCGGCGCCACGAATTCGGCGACACCAAATACCGCGCGGTCGGCTACTACGCCACCGCCACCACCCGGTTCCGGGACTACTTCGACCCCACCCTCACCACCGACGACCTGACCCGGCCGCCGCAAGCCGAGCTTCCCCCCGCTTCCGACACCCACCTCTTCGAGGCGGAAGTGCTCAACTCGGCCCGCCCCCTGGCGCCGAACCTCCTCTACGTGGTCCCCACCTTCGGCTGGGAGGCGGGCGAGGACGACCGGGGAACCTTCAGCCGCCGCACCGGCGGCCTGCGCCTCTACCTGGAGGAGCCCTGGTTCTCCTCCGGCGACGGGGAGCTCCTGGGGGTGGTGATGTGGCCCGGCGAGCGGGACTGGTGCATCACCGGCAAGCCGATCCGCGACACCTTCGTGCGGATCGAGGTGCCCGACGAGCTGAAACCCTACGCCAGCCAGTGGGGGCGCGACCCCATCTGGCTCTCGGGCCCCACCCAGCAGGTGCCGTCGCTCCAGAACTTCACCAGGGCCGTGGCGGTGCAGACCTCCCTCACCATCGAGGAGCGCCCCGACGCCCTGGTGGCCGTGGCGGGCCACGAGGTGGGGTACGACGAGGAGCGCCACCTCTTCTACTGCGACATGGACATCGACGCCGGCGACTCCTACTACCCCTTCGTGCGGCTGGCCCTGGTCCGCTACCAGCCGAAATCCATCGGCAAGGCGGAGCTCTCCCGGGTGGTGCTGGCCGACTTCGCCCAGTTCGCCCCGGACCGGATCTGCTGGGTGGCCCGGGACGCCGCCGACCCGGCGACACTCCGGATCACCGTCTCCGGCACCGGCTACCGGCGCAACGCCTCCTTCAACTGCGCGAGCGAGATCGAGGCCCGGCTGGAGCGGTGGCTCGGCCCCGGTGAAGGGGATATGGGGTGGGTGCCGGTCTCCATCGCGCCGGTCACCCTCTTCAACGCCCAGGCCCTCAAGACCCTCTCTGTCTGGGAAGGAACCATCACCCTTCCCGTCGATGATCCCGATGCCTGCTTCCGGGTGGTGGTGGAGGAGTACGAGGCGTTCCTCGGCGACGTCCCCGAAGCGGGGCTCACCGAGCGGTTCGGCTCGGGACGGGAGCGGCGGCTGGTTTATTCGGATGCGGTGGAAGTGAATGTGGTGTGAAAGTGAGGGGTTCTGTCTGTGATGTAGTGTAAAACTGCCATCAAGGATGAGAATGCGGATATTGATGCTTGACACCAAGTTAACTATTAGTTAAACATATTGCATGCATAACATAACTTACACGAAAAGGGCACTCAGGGCCCTTCAATCAATGCCGAGGAACACGGCACGGTTGATTCGTGAGAAGATTCATCTCCTGGCTGAAGCCCCCTACCAACCCAGCCAGAACATCAAAAAGCTTCAGGGCCGGCCTGGCTATCGCTTGCGAGTGGGCGACTGGCGAGTGATTTACGAAATCGAGGACGAACAACTGGTAATCCTTGTGCTTGACATAGGCCCCCGTGGAGGCATCTACCAATGAAAACACAGATCATCCGGAAAGACGGCAAGCCCGAATATGCCGTAATCCCCTATTGCGACTACCTGCAACTGATTGAGAACGCCGAGATGCTGGCTGACATCAGGGATTTCGACAGCGCCCGGAAAGCTCTGGCTTCCGGCGAGGAAGAACTGATACCTGCCGAGGTCGTTGACCGGCTGCTGGATGGCGATAATCCGGTGCGTGTCTGGCGGGAATTCCGAAGCCTCACCGCCGTTGAACTGGCCAATGCCTGTGGGGTGACGGCTGCTGCCATATCACAGATAGAATCCGGCAAGCGGAAACCCTCTGTGGCCCTTCTTAAAAAAATCGCCCGAACACTCAATGTCGACCTTGACACACTGAGCGGCACGGAGAATGACCGGTAAGGGAACTGGGCGGAAAGGAAGGGAGATGAGGGAGCAACCGATGCTCGCTTCCGCATAGCGGCCTCACCCGACGTTAGACGCCACTGCACGAAGCCGGTTTGCCTGTTTCCATCAGGTAGCTGGTCAGACGTCGGATTTTGCCGTTTTCCAGCTCAAAGACATCGCAGAACGCAAGGGGCAGGGACGTTCCGTCCTCACGCGTTGCCAGGACCGTCCCCTCCGCGATCACAACGTCGTTCTCCTCGGTCATTCGGGTTACGCTGATGATGGGGTTCCCGGCAAACCCGGGATCGACGATGTGGTTGTTGAACGCGGCCCTTCCCCGGGAATGAAACAGGCCCGGAATTTCCCACTCCACATCATCGGTCAAGCACGACTGTATCTTCTCACGGTCAGTTTCCCTGAAACCTTCCATGTATTTTTGTATGGTGCGTTTGTTATTTGTCATATCTGGGTATGTTCCGATTACTTTTGTGACTCGTAACGGGGCTGAGGATGACCCGCCCTCGGGGCCTGATAGGGTTGGAAACCCCGACTATTTAATCAGTTGACTTGGTGTAAGATATAACTTACATTATTGGCAATGCAAACAGAGCCATTCAGAATAGCGTATTACACCGACGAAAACGGGAACAAGCCATTCCGGGAATGGCTACTTTGTTTGCGCGATCACATTGCGGCAGTGCGCATCCGCGCTCGCTTGACGCGGGTGAGGGCAGGAAACTTCGGTTCAGTCCGTAACGTCGGCGAAGGTGTTGTGGAACTGAAGATAGACCATGGCCCCGGTTACCGTGTTTATTACGCTATTGACAATGGAACGGTTGTTCTCCTTTTGTGTGGCGGAGACAAGCGGACTCAACAGCGCGACATAGAAAGCGCCCAACGGTTTTGGAAAAACCATCAGGAGCAAAGAAAATGAAACATATGACCGACTACGAATCCGATCTTCATGAATGGTTGAAATCCCCAAAAAATGCCGCTGCTTACCTGAATGCAGTTCTGGAAGAAGGTGACAAATCAGCGATGCTGCTAGCCTTGCGAGAGGTGGCGCAGGCTAACGGTGGCATGGCGGCGATTGCCGAAAGATCACACGTAAAGCGCGAGAGTCTTTATCAGATGCTTTCAAAACGAGGCAATCCGGAACTTACCAGCCTATTTAACGTCCTCCATGGCATGGGACTGACCATTACCATACAACCGATGCAAAAGGTTGAGGCATAACTGCCTTTTGACGCACTTCGGCTATCTGAATTCGTCAAAAAACTTGCCATCGACATCAAAGGGCGGACACGTTGCAGGAGCTGGTTAGGGACGGCCCAGCATTTTATTGATGATCGCCTTGAATCCACTATTTTTTCGTGAGTATGCGGTCATCTCAAGGTTGATTTCATCGAATTCATCAATCCGTTTACCAAAAAATCGAGTTGTGACATCGAATACTAAGTCTTCACCAAAACCATCTTCATCAATTTTGTCAATTGGACAATCATTTAGAATTCTTTCTTCTTCTGGAAGTGGAGAACCTGTATTGATAATTAAGCCATTATTTGAATCACCAGCAGCAGAACGAATAAGCCGCCCATTTGAGTAAAGGCTGTATCCCCACAGATTTACAACGCTATGCAGAACGATAGCCAACACTTCTCCATTTGGATAAAGTCTCAATAGTTGTGATTGAAAAGTCTTATACTCTATCTTAGAGCCACTGAGCCAAAATACCCCCCGTGTTGGTCTGTAGCAAACAGTGCAAATACTTTCCATCCCATGAGATCCTCCCCAACTCGCTATTGATCAGACCTGGCCATCTTCCCGCCTGCTGCAAATCATCAAACCAAAAAGCGAAACAAACTCTGTGCAACCATCTGAATTACAAGAAATTATAAAAGTAGAAATGTTCCATTTGCCTATTGAGCGGTTTCCGTTCTTTCTCCCATATTCATCTTCAGTGTTTCTCGCTCCAACTGAGCGAAGAGGTCGGACGATACTCATCCTAAGAGCTTTCCAATCGCCTCGCACTATATGTTGTCAATTTTTTCATGTCAAAGGAGAAACCGAGCAAAACAATGGGCCAGGTACCTGTCTCCATCGTGCCGGTCACCCTCTTCAACGCTTAGGCCATCAAGGTCCTCCCCATTCAGAAAGAGACCGTGAAATCCCTGCTCCCAGTGTGCTCAAAAGGGTCGAAGCCGCTCATTGAACTCCCATACCCCGGAACTTTTTGACAAACCCGAAACCAACAGTACACTTTGTTCATTAGAACATCGCTTTCACCGAAAGGACCCGATGCCATGTACGTAGCCAGAGACAAGGACAGCCAACTCTACCTGTTCAAGGACCTCCCCGTCAGGGGCACCGAATGCTGGTGGGCCGAGTCGGGGGTCGACGGCACCTATCTCCGCCTCGACAGGGCCCTCTTCCCGGAGGTCACCTGGGAGTCGGAGCCCCTCCCCGTTTCGCTGGTGACTGTCACCGAGGGAACGGCGTAGGCACACACAATCACACATCCAGGAGGGATACATGACTAACGCCTATCGACGGGGGAGCAAGGGACCAGAGGTGAAGAAGATCCAGGCACGGCTCGCGGAGCTGGGCCTCTACAGCGGTGATTGCGACGGCATTTTCGGCGGGGGCACCGAGAGTTCGGTGAAGATGTTCCAGAAGCAGAACGGCCTCGGGGTGGACGGGGTCGTGGGCGAGGGAACCTGGAAGAAGCTCTTTGGCGGCGGAAAGCTCCAGAAGCCGGAGATCTGCAAGCAGAAGCTGGAATACCGCTGCCTTGCCCTCACCGGCACCATTGAGACGAGCAGGCCGGTCCCCGACTGCTTCGCCATGGCCTCCGGCGACTTCGACGGCCAGGGGTTGAGCTTCGGCGCCCTCCAGTGGAACCTGGGCCAAGGGTCGCTGCAGCCCCTGTTCAGGGAGATGGCGCAAAAGCACCCGAGCCTCCTGGAGGACATCTGCCACGACTATTTCCCGGAGCTGAAGGCCATCTTCACCTCCGACAAGGACGACCAGCTCGCCTGGGTCCGCTCGGCCCAGGACCAGCGGCGCTTCAGCCTTTTCGAGCCCTGGAAGGGGCTCCTCACGGCCCTGGGCCGCACCGAGGAGTTCCAGGCCATCCAGGTGAACGCCGCGGGCAAGCTCTTCAAGGACGCCAAGGCCCTCTGCGCCGAGTACGGGCTCTGGTCCGAGCGGGGCGTGGCCCTCATGTTCGACATCAAGGTGCAGAACGGGAGCATCTCGCCCCTGGTGAAGTCCCAGATCATGGCCGACTTCGCCCGCCTGGGGAGCGGCCTGGGCACTGACGAGGCCGAGGAGGCGCGGCTGGTTATCGTGGCCAACCGGCGGGCCGAGGCCAGCAACCCGCGGTGGATAGAGGACGTCCGCAAGCGCAAGGTGGCCATCGCCAACGGCGAAGGGATGGTGCACGGGAACTACCTCCACCTGGAGGATCAGTTCGGGATCAGGCTCAGGCCGTTCTGACGCGCGGCAGAGCCACCACAGCCCCCATGAAGAACAAACTCGTCAAGAAGCGCTCCTCCAAGGCGGGACTCCCCCCCGGCACCCTCGTCCACATCGGCGAGCGGCACCGGGAGGCGTCCCGCGTCTCCATCACCACCTATGATGAAAGCAGCTTCTCCGAACAGGCCTCCGACGACCTGGCCGCCTGCATCCCCCTGCGCGACCGGCCGGGGGTGAGCTGGATCAACGTGGAGGGAATCCACAGCATCGAGCTTCTCCAGAAAATGGGCGAATGCTACGGCCTCCACCCCCTGGTGCTGGAAGACATCCTCAATACCGACCAGCGCCCCAAGCGCGAGGACTACGGCGCCTACCTCTTCATCGTCCTCAAGATGCTCTCCCCCAAAAACGGCAGCGAAGGGGTGGCCTCCGAACAGGTGAGCCTCATTCTCGGCCCGAACTTCGTTCTCTCCTTCCAGGAGGGGCTTGCGGGGGACCCCTTCGACCCGGTTCGCGAGCGGCTGCGGGGCGGGCGGGGAAAGATCCGTTCCCTTGGGGCCGACTTTCTCGTTTACACCCTCATCGACGCCATCGTCGACAACTACTTCGTCATCCTGGAGAACCTGGCGGATCGGATCGAGCGGCTCGAAGAAGAGCTGGTGGCCAACCCGGCGCGCGAAACCGTCGGGAGGCTCCACGCCCTGAAGCGCGAAATCATCTTCCTGCGCAAATCCATCTGGCCGCTCCGCGAGGTGATCAGCGGCCTCGAGCGGCGCGAATCGACGCTCGTGCGGGAGGAAACCGTCGTCTACCTGCGCGACGTCTACGACCACACCATACAGATCATCGACTCCGTGGAAACCTTCCGCGACATCCTCTCGGGGCTCCTCGACATCTACCTCTCCACCATCAGCAACCGCACCAACGAAGTCATGAAGGTGCTCACCATCATCGCCACCCTCTTCATGCCCCTCACCTTCATCGTCGGCCTCTACGGCATGAACTTCCGCTATATGCCCGAGCTGGAATGGCGCTGGGGCTACCCCGCCGTGCTCCTCCTCATGCTGGTGGTGGTCGGGGGGATGCTCAAGTTTTTCAGGGGCAAGAAGTGGATCTGAGGCGGCCATTTCAGTCACATAAAAAGGTTCGTCCCCTTTTTTCAGTGGTGCACTTTGAACTGGATTCTACCCAGCACTCCCAGACCGACGAGCATCATCGCATACGTCCCAGGTTCAGGGACGGGCGTAGGACCCGGACCAGGCGGAAGTTCTGGGTCAATCGGAGGTGGGACAACAGTGGCATCTGTCAAAGTGACACCCAAGAGTGCAAAGTCTACGTAAAGACTGAGATTATATGCATCGTATCCAATCAGTGATGACAGGGACGTACTGTACGAAAAGGTACTATTATATCCGCCCGATGCTTCCAGGAAGACCATCTGACCGTCATTGCCATTGAGAACTGGTGTAATCTCCATATTGGCACCGGCTCCCGACGTATTGGCAAGCAAGCGGAAGGTCAGCGCGTTCAGATCAAATATACTTCCATCAACCCGGCTGATGTTTATTTGCGCGGAGCCAGTGGGATCTGACGCTGTCACAGCTTGTGCATGCAATCCGATAGGCACATTTGCCTCAGAAGGAAATACATACAATTCCTGCCGACCGATCTCCGTTCCCGTTCCACCGGTAAAATGCTTGTCCAGCGAATAGGTGAAGCGATATCCCTCGGTATCAATCGTGTCGGATATGTCTCCTGGGCTCGTCGTTGCCGTTTGGGATGGGTCAAAGAATGTGGTGGTCACTGCAATGGCGGATCGGGAAAAGAGTACTGCACAAAACAATGTAATGATGGCAATGGCCCTGAAATGCGCTGATTTCATCGTAAGCTCCTTTCTGTCGAGGCTCCCGCAAACCTTTTGCGGGACCGGTCTCAATAAGGGGTTGCCAAGATCCATTACTACGGCGGCTTGAAAAAAATGAATGAAAACCGGGGATGTTACAGGAGAGGAGGTTTTTCAGCACCATAAAGTGCTGCAGCAGAAAAAGAGAAGGGAAGTGTGCGGCTACTCCGCCGCATGAAGGCTGCCATCCATAGCACGTTGGTTAGTCAACTATAAGCAATAACCACACCTTTCCGCATGTTAAGCATTTTCGGTCTTTCGCAGACGATGGCATCGCCGCAACCGCACAAACTGTAACCCCTTCCTACACATACATGTAACCCTTTCCGACACGTTGCCATCACGTGGCTGTCCCGCCATAAGCAGACGTCTCCCAGGTCACGCACCACTGCACCACTGACTCGCCGAATTTCGAACCTACCCTTTCCTCTCAAGCCCCCACCGGATACGGATGCGCTGCTCGATGATCCCGAAGAAAAAACGATCGAGCAGGAGACCAAACAGAATCGTCACCACCATGATCCCCATGACCTGGGACGCATCGTTCAGTTCGCGCCCCATGTAGAGCAGAAAACCAAGGCCGATCGTTGATTTGATCAATTCTGCGGAGACACCGCCGTGCCAGCCCAGAGTCCACCCCAGCTTGAGGCCGCTAACGATCGAGGGGAGCGCTGCGGGAAGAATCACCCGGCCGGGCATTGCGTACCAGGCCGTGCCCAAGGTTTTCGCGGCCCGGAGATAGAGGGGCGAAATATGCAGAATGCCGGTCGACGTGGCAATGGCAATGGCCGGCACTGAACTCATGATGATCACGAAATAGATCCCTTGATCGCTCAGGCCGTAGATGAGCAGGGATATCGGAACCCAGGCCGCCGTCGGAAGGGTCTGGAGACCGAGGAAGAGCGACTTTAAACAGAGATTGATGATCGGACTGACCCCCATGATAAGCCCGATGCTCAACCCGATTGCTGCTGCGAGGGTGAAGCCCTTGCCCATTCGCACGAGAGTGGCCTCGACACTGGGAAGCAGATATCCGTCAACCCCCAGTTCCCACAACCGCTTGGCCACCTGAACGGGAGAAGGAAACAGGTATTCCGGGATCAGGCCGACACTGAACATCGCCTGCCAGATTACGAAAATCAGGACGTAGAAGAGCACCACAACGATGGTTGCCCTCTTGTTCTGTTCACTGTTCATCGGGCGGGTTCTCCAGTTCAGCCATGATCTGGCTGGCGTATTCACCGACTTCATTATCGTTGATATCCCTCGGTCGCGGCAGGTCCACGCGGATTTCTTTCTGAATCCTGCCGGGCCGCGGCGTGAAGATCAGGACGCGGTCACCCAGGCAAGCGGCTTCCCGCGGATCGTGCGTAACGGAGATGATGGTCTTGCCGGTACGGACCAGGATATCCTGGAGATCGGCGTAAAGTTTTGTCCGGACCAACGCGTCGAGGGCGGGAAACGGCTCGTCCACAAGCAGCACTTTCGGGTCCGGCGCCAGCGCTCGGGCCAGCGCGACCCGCTGCTTCATGCCGCCTGAGAGCTCATGGATCAAGGACTTCTCGAATTCCTCCAACCCGATCATCTTGAGCCAGGAGCGCGCGGTTTCGCGCTGTTTCCAGGGGCGAAACCGAAATTCCCGTTTGTTCTTCAGGCCGTACATCACGTTTCTGACAACGTTGAGCCACGGGAATAACGTGTGTTCCTGAAACATCATCAGGCGATCATTACCCGGCATAGTGACGGGTTTGCCTTCAAAGAGGACTTCTCCGGTGGAAGGCGCTTCGAACCCGGCGATGATATCCAGCAGGGTGGACTTCCCGCAACCGGAAGGGCCGAAAAAAACCACGAACTCGCCTTCCTGTATTTCCAGATTGAAGGGCGCCAGCGCCTCCACTGTCTGCGTCGCGCTCTGAAACGTCTTTGAAACATTCGTAAGCTGCAGCTTCACCTGAGACGGTGTGGCTGGAGAATCTTGCAGCGGTGACGCGTGCGTTTCCGTTCGGTTAACGTACTCCATCCCTCACCTCGGGCAGATTTTTTTCACGCAAAACCGCGTTCAGAGGGTTGAGTGCATAGATCCCATGGAGTTGGGGGGGAGACCTGAGAAATCGTATTTTATGGGCGATTTCGGCTGATTTCCGCAGGGACGGAGCGATGGGGTCCCACGTAAATTCCACACGAGCGAGGGCTCGGCCGATGACCTCATCTTTCAGCTCCTTGCCCGTGTCTTTCTTCAACTGTGCGTTGAGGAATCTGGCGGTGGCAGCCTTGTCGGCATTCATCCGTTGCGTGATTTCCACATGGGCCGTCAGCAGTTTTTTCACCAGCTCCCCGTTCTCGGCCAGAAATTTTTTATTCACGACCAGATGCGTGGTCACGTAGCGTCCCTCGGGCCAGAGGGATTTTTCATCCAGAAACAGGCGGCCAGCCCCCTCCAGCTCCAGCCGGGAGAGCCACGGTTCAATGGTCCAGGCACCGTCAATCTGCTTTTTCGTGAACATAGTCAATTGGTCGGGGTTGGAAAGGGGCACCAACGCAACCGTTCCTCCCGTTTCCTTGAGGTGATACCCCTTGGCCGCGAACCAGCCCCGGGCGGCGAGGTCCTGCGTGCTTCCCAGTTGCGGCGTGGCGATCACCTTGCCGTCAAAATCCTTTTCTCCCCCGATTCCCGAATCCTTCCGTACCACCAGCCCTGCACCGCCACTGGAAGCACCGGCCACAATGACAAACTTCTCGCCCTTGGATTTTATGTACCCGTTGATAGTCGGGCTGGGACCGATAAACGTTGCATCAACGGCATCGACGAACAGGGCCTCAATGGCCGATGGACCGGCGTTGAAGGGGACCCACTCGATGGGGACGCCGATCGCCTTCTCCAACTCGCCGGTCGCCCGCGCGTAGAGGGCTTGTCCATGGGTAATGTTCGGGAAGTACCCCAACCTGAGCCGATTGGCCCCTGCCTGGGCCTGGGACCAGGACAACAGGAGCAAACACAGGAGGAATAAGCCCCCCGCGAACCAGTGCGGGACCCCCTCGGCCGACCCCGTTGCCACGTGCGCTTTCCGGCACCTCCTTTTCGTTTTATCCCACCTGATGAATCGAATCACCTGACTCTCCCGAGAAATCGTCATGGGCCGGCATAGCCGTGAGGTTACGCGGCTCCAGAGACAGTATAAAATAATTTCAAGAGATTACATTATATTGCCCTCCGGCAAGGCACGAGAAAACCACCCCGCGCCCCTTGTCTGACGCCCCAGGTGGTGTACCCTTGTGACAGTGCAAGGAGGAGGCCCCATGAATTGCGCGGGAAAAAACCGGTACTATCTTCTCACTCTCGGCGCGATATTCCTCGTCCTCTGGGCGCTCCTCGCCATTGCACCTTACGACCGCAAGGACTGGGCGCTGGAGAACGTGCTGGTGTTTCTCATCGTGCCGTTTCTGGTGCTGACCCGAAAGAGGCTCCCCCTCTCACGGGTCTCTTACACGTCCATCTTTATTTTTCTCTGCCTCCACGAGGTGGGCGCCCACTATACCTACGCCAAGGTCCCCTATGACGAATGGTTCCGGAGCCTGACCGGCACCCCCCTCAATGAGCTCCTCGGCTTCCAGCGGAACCACTTCGACCGGCTCGCCCATTTCTGTTTCGGGCTGCTTCTCGCCTACCCGATTCGCGAGGTGTTCCTGCGGGTGGCGGAGGTGCGCGGGGTGTGGGGCTACTATCTCCCCCTCGACGTGACCATGGCCACCTCGATGCTCTTCGAGCTGTTCGAGTGGGGGGCTGCAGAGCTTTTCGGCGGTGACCTGGGGGTGGCATACCTGGGAACCCAGGGGGATATATGGGACGCCCACAAGGACATGGCCCTTGCCTCCCTCGGCGCCGTGATCGCCATGCTCGTGACGGTCGCAATCAATGTCACGCTCCAGCGGGACTTCGCCCGCGAGCTGGCGGAAAGCCTGCGGGTTAAACAGCCGAAGCCCCTCGGTGAGGAAGAGATTGCCCGGATGTTGAGAAAGCAGCGCAAGGGGCGAAAATAGAAGATTCTGCACAAGGCTGAACACTACAGAAGGAGGCTGACATGCTCTTCAGGACACGAAGGGATACTCAACCGGCAACCGCCGGTTATAACGGAGGAGGCGGCTCCCGGTTCACATCGGCCCGTAAGGGTCGTCCGTCTGGTTTGCTCCAGGGCGCGCTGCTGGCGCTGGTCATCTGCTGGCACGCGTTGATTCCGCTGGCAGGTGCGGCGGATGAACCCTACGATTATCCGTATGCAGACCCCTACGTGGCTACCGTGCTCGGAACGCCAAAGGAACTGAAGGCCGAGGTGCCCCAGAGAATCTCTGTCAGGGAGACAGAGGTGATGGTGTTCGAGGACCGACCGGTTCCCGACATCCTCTGGTACAGCAAGAAATTGCGTTATTCCATCGCCGCCCAGGACCGGGCCGCGCCGCTCATCTTCCTTGTTGCCGGCATGGGAGCCGGACACAACGACTCGAAGATCCAGTTCCTGAAAAGGACGTTTTTCCAGGCGGGATTCCACGTGGTCTGCCTTCCCTCCACAACCCATCCGAACTTCATTCCCGCTGCATCGGGTACCGGCATCCCCGGCTTCCTGCGAGAGGACGCCCGAGATCTCTACCGGGCCATGGAGTTGATCACCCGTGAAATCCGGGACGATGTGGCGATCACCCGCTTTCATCTCGCCGGCTACAGTCTCGGCGCAGCCCATGCCGCGTTTCTGGCCGAGCTGGATGACCGGCTCGGCCTGTTCGGGTTAAAAAGGGTGCTCCTCATCAATCCGCCGGTGAGCCTCTACAATGCAGCGGGAAACCTGGACGAGATGATCAAGAAGATACCGGGGGGGGAGGAGAAATTCGAGGAGTTCTTCGACAATGCGTTCAGGGCTTTTTCGGCCATCTACCAGCCGAACGAACGGGTCAATTTTACGGGCGATTTCCTCTTCAGGGGGAGAAAGCCCAATGACGAAAACCTGGCGGCGCTGATCGGGCTTTCATTCCGGCTGTCCGTGGCGAACCTGGCCTTCACATCCGATGTCTTCACCAACGCCGGCTACATCAAGCCGAAAAACCTCGAACTCTCCACCACCGACTCCCTGACCGACTATTTCAAGGTCGCGGACATGGTCAAGTTCCTGGACTATTTCCGGGATCTTCTCGTCCCCTACTATATGGAACAAATACCGGGGATGACCGAGCAGCAGATGATCGAGAATCTCAGCCTCAGGAGCATCGAGCCATTCCTGCGCAACTCCTCGTCGGTCTTTCTGGTTCACAACGCCGACGACCTGCTCTTGAGTCCGGGAGACATCGACTACCTGCGCAAGGTGTTCGGCTCCCGCGCCAGGATCTATCCCCGGGGCGGCCACTGCGGCAACATCGACCACCGGGTGAACGTGGCGCACATGCTTGACATCTTCAAGCAGGAGGCGGCATCCGACGGCAGCCCGGGTGCGGCGTCACCGGACATGGCAGGCGCTGCCGGCGCAAAGGGAGAGAAGATGCCTGCGTCTGAGCAGCCGGAGCAGGCCCGCACCGCACCTTCCCCGGTCCTGACCGGGGAACTTGCTCCGCCCCAGTCAGATTCCGAGGAATCGCTCAACGCTCCGTTTACCGCACCCCGTCCGGCCGCCGCATCAGCCCTACCCACTCCCAGGACCGCAGCCAAGGGCTCACGGGAGATCCTCGCCCCGCGCCGGCCGGCCAAACAGGTACTCAAACCGGGGCTGTCGTACGTCATCGACGTATATGATCCCATCGAGCCGGTGAACCGGGCGCTCTACAGGTTCAACGCGACGTTCGACGAATACCTGTTCCTGCCGGTAACCCGGGCCTATGAATTCATCACCCCGAACTATCTCGAAGACCGGATCTCCGGCATCTTCTCCAACATCGCCGAGATCCGCAACCTGGCCAATTCGATTCTCCAGGCGAGGCCGAAGACCTCCGCCACCGTCTTTACCCGGTTCCTCATCAACACGACGATCGGCATCGGCGGAATGTGGGACCCTGCCACCGATCTGGGATTTCCGAAGCATGGGGAAGACTTTGGCCAGACGCTGGGATGGTGGGGATTGAACCCGGGACCGTATATCGTGCTGCCGATCTTCGGCCCTTCCAGCCTGAGGGACACGACCGGCCTGGCGGCGGATTCCGCGGCGCACTATTTCTACCTCAACCAGCCGACGGACATGGACAAGAACATTGGATGGGGAGCTGCCTATACGGGCACGGACGCCGTCAATACGCGGCACAATATCCCCTTCCGGTACTACCAGACCGGCTCCCCCTTCGAGTACGATCTGGTGCGGCTGCTCTACACCAAGAAGCGGGAGCTGGATATCGAGCAGTAATCGACTGGATCAGGAGCAAAGCTCCCTATTTGCACTTCTCCCATGGCTCGCGGATGAAATAAAGCGCGTCCCGAGCCTGAACCTCCATCCCGCCGCGGGTCCACGTTCCCCATCGGGTGACGTACTTCTTGTAGTCGGCCCGCCGCTCCACCGCCACGGTGAAATTGTTGCGGAGTTCCCGGTAGCACCCCTCGAGATTGGTGAAGGTGAGGTCGAGCGTGGGGACATCGAACTTCTCCGCCCCCTTGTTCACGACGAAAAAGCCCTCCGCCCCCCGTTCCATGACCAGCACGGTGGGTGAGTTGGTCACCGCCAGGACATTCTCCCGCACGCCCTTTCCCTCAGCGCCCCGTTGCCGCATGATCCTGCGGAATGCGACGCCATACTTGATATAGGGTACGGCGAGGTTGTCCTGGGCGAGAACCAGCGGAGTGCCGTTTTCTCGCGCGAGGACATAGGCGGTGGCCAGGTAGGAGTCTGCCGGGTCGTTATAGGGATTGATGGCGTTGGCGTTCAGCGCCCGGATCGTGTCATGGTTCTGGCCGAACGTGACGCTGCGTGGGTCGTTCACCGCCGGGGGAACGGCCAGAGTGCGCAAGTCGCCGCCGAAACTGAAGGCGCCTTTCATGGAGTTGTACAGCAGAAAGTCCGTAACCGCAGCGATCCAGTTGTACCGCTCGGCGCTCGTATCGCCGTCCTCGATCACCTCAAGGTAGTTCCAGGTCTTCCCTTTGCTCTGCGAGTCAATGTAGTCGATGTAACTTTTGACAATCTCCGGCGACATATGCTTGGCCGCGTCGAAGCGGAAACCGTCGATACCGAGCTTGAGCAGCTTCTTGATGTGGGCCTGGTGAATATCCCGCACCTTTTTCCGGCTCAGGTCCAGATCCGGCAGGCCACCGAGCCAGCAGTCCACTTCCGTATCCCTAGTGCCATCCTGATAGTTGATGTCGCAGGGAGGGTGGAAATCTTCCGGGCCGAACTGGGGATAGTTCAGGTCCTGATACTCCGGCATGCTCGCCATGTGGTTGAAGACGACGTCGGCGATTACCTTGATTTTGCACCGGTGCGCCCTGACGATAAGCCGCTTCAACTCCTGCTCAGTCCCCCGCCCTTCGATGACGGAGTAATCAACCGGCTGGTACCTCGCCCACCATTCTCCGGCCGGATTGGATTTCTGCGCCGGCGCGATCTGGATGTGGGAGTACCCCTGCTTGGCGAGGGAGCAGACGTACTTCTCCACGTCAGCGTACTTTTCGTTGAAGGAATGGAAAATGGCGACCGGTTGTTCTCCCGCAAAAGCGACGGCAGAGAACCAAAGCGCCACGACACCAACAACCACGGATTGCATCACTCTTTTAAAACGCATGAGGTGAACTCCTTCCTTGTGTCCGCAGCACCGGCTCCGTTGCCGCATGAAGGCAGCCAACCGTAACAAGTCAGTTGACCTACCTATAATGCAAAATCCAAACCTTTCGATAAGTTAGCCAGTTCGAGGCATTCGCAGACGTCGGCATCACTGCTACCGCGCAAACTGTAAGTCCTGCCTACGAAAGCATGTAAACCTTTCCGACAAATTGTCATCATTAATGCTGCCGTCTCCAACAAAAAAGACCCGCTCCCCATGATGCAGGGCGGGCCTTCGTGCGTTAGGGAAGGGTAAGAGCGCGGTCAGGCAGCACCCTCCTTCTTGTCATTGACCGGAATCTGCTCTGGTTCTTCCAGCGACGCCTTCTTGAAGTTCCTGATGCCGGCGCCAAGGGACTGACCCAGTTGGGGAAGCTTTGCCGGGCCGAAGACGACCAGGGCGATGACGAGAATGATGACCATTTCTGGCATTCCGAATCCGAACATGGGTAAATCTCCTTTTCACGTGTACTGTTGATCCTGCTGCAGTGTTGTGCTACCCCGCAATGCGGTCGGCTGTGAACTCGGCGGCATGCTCGTCCCGTTCGCCATCCCGCAGCCGGTAATAGTCGACAGGGGTATTGATGTTGCTGAAGGTATTGAAGTCAGGGTCGAAGAGGGCCACCTGCTCGGCGTTGACCCGGTTGACGTTGGTTCGGCCGAAGAACGAGACAATCCGCCTCTCGCCCGAGAGGAGGGTCGTCTCGATGGCGGCCAGGCATCCCTTGCCGTAGACGGCGTGGAGCGGCTCAAGGCCGGCGGGACTCTCGGGAATGAGGACCCCGCCCGGATCGGCCTGGGTGGCCAGATGCCGGATGAGGTCGCTGTTCAGGTACGGCATGTCGCAGGCGACCATGAAGGCGGCGGTGTTGGCGGCGTGGTGGAGCCCCGCATGGATGCCGGCCAGTGCCCCCATCCCCGGATAGAGGTCCGTTACTTTGCGGCAGGGGAGAAAATCGTACTGCTCCGGGTTGTTGGTGACGAGCAGCACCTCGTCGAATATCTCGGCCAGCTGCCGGTGAATCGACTCGATGAAGCGCCCCCCCTTGTAGGGGAGGAGCGCCTTGTTGCTCCCCATGCGGCTCGACTGCCCGCCGGCCAGGATGACGCCGGTGACGCCGGGAATGCGTTGGGAAATCGTAGGGGCGCGGTTTCCGCGCCCAGGGCGGGGCAACCCCGCCCCTACGGTCTTTTCCATCACCAACCGCTCGTGGTGGGCGTAGACTGTGAACTTCCCCCCCCGGACGTAGCCGATGAGGACGATCCCCGCCTCGTCGCACATCCTGACCGCCATGTCGGTGGCGGAGGTGCGGGATGCGACGAGCGCTATCCCGAGCCGGGCGCACTTGGCGGCCATTTCGGTGGAAACCCGCCCCGAGGTGACGAGGATCTTTCCGGCCAGGTCGATACTCTTGAAGAGGGCCTCACCGGCGATCCGGTCAAGGGTGTTGTGGCGGCCGATGTCCTCGGCAAAGAGGAGGAGGTTCCCCTCCCCATCCCCAACGGCCGCGGAGTGGATGCCGCCGTGGCTCCTGTAGTTGTCGGCCCGCCGCGCAAGCTCTTCCATGAGGCGGAAGACGGCGTCGGGGGAGACGGATGCTCCAAGCTCCCTCTTAGCCACCCTCTGACCGCTCTCCAGGGTGAAGGTGACGCCCGTGCCGCACCCGGAGGTCAATACCGGCTTCAGCCGCTCCGGAAGTTCGCTCCTTATCCGCACGTTGGCGATGCCGAAGTCGTCGCAGACGGCCAGCATGTGGAAATCCTCGGCCCGCTCCACGAACCCCTGGTTGCGGAGGAACCCCGCCACCAGGAACCGGAGATCGTGGGGCGAGGCGATGAGAGTTGCGATCTCCCGGCCGTTCACGTGGAGAACCAGGGGGAATTCCTGGACGATGCCCGATTGTTTTTCTTCCAGACGGCCGTTTGAGTAAATGTGAATGGTTTTCATAAGGTCTGGACCCGTAAACGTAGGGGCGGGGTGGGGTTTCCCCGCCCTTCTTCTTTTGATGGTTATGGTGGCAAGGGCGGGGGAACCCCGCCCCTACACGATGGTACCTACGCCTCGCTCACCGTCCCGTGGCCATGCTTCTCGATCCTGCGGAAGCGGTCGGGGATGGTGTAGTCGGTGGCCTCGGGATGATGCTCGAAGATGGGGAAGTACTTGGCCACGAGCACGAAGAAGAGGATATGGGCCGCGATGATGCCGATGGTCACCACCGACTCGATGAAGTTCGGGAAGTAGGCCGGCTGACCGGGCTGGTGCATGGCGAACATGGAGACGTTGAACCGGTTCAGCACAAGGCCGGTGATGACCAGGGAGGCGGCCCGCAGCTGCATCTGCTTGTCGGTCCTGATCCGTTTCGTGAGGAACATGGCGAACGGAATCAGGAGCCCCACGACCACCTCCACGCTGAAGAGGGCCGTCAGGACCGGCCGGTCGAAGAGCGGTCCGTGGCTGAGGAACGCCAGGGCGTAGACTTTCACCAGCATGTAGACCCCCATTATCCAGGGGATGATCTTGGTCAGCGTTGCCAGCAGGTCCGACTCGTCGGGCTGCCCCATGTACTTGTGCACGAGGCTCGCCTCGAAGATGACGATGGAGAGGCCGGTGAAGATGGCCGAAAGCCAGAACTGCAGCGGCAGGAGCGGATTGTACCAGAGGTTGTGGAGCTTGTCGACGGCGATGAGAAAGAAGGTCCCCAGGGTCGACTGGTGGAGCGTGGAGATCATGGCCGCGAGAATGGCGAACGGCAGTTCCAGGGTCCGCAGGAGCCGCAGCGGGATGTGCCAGCCGAACTTCTCGCTCGCCGGATGGAGGAACTCCAGGAAGAGAACCGTCGTGTACGCCATGACGCACATGGAGACTTCGAACATGGGGGAATGGACGTTCCAGTTGAAGAGGACGTAGGGCCCCCGATGGGGTTGCCCCAAGTCCAGAACCAGCCCCACGCAGACCAGGGAGTAGCCCAGGAACCCGGTGACGATGGCCGGCCGGACCAGGGGCTCCAGCTTCTTGATGTGGAAGACGTGGGCCACGATGCCGACGGTGAAGGCGCCGGCCGCCAGGGGCACGGCGGTGACCACGTCGAAGGAGATCCAGAGGCCCCAAGGGTAGAGGTCGTTCAGGTTGGTGGTGGCCCCCAGGCCGAAGATAAAGCGGACGGCGGAGGCCAGGGCCGCCGCCCCCACGAGGACCATCAGGAACTTTATGAAGCGATGGTACCCCTTGATTTCATTCATGACGATGCGTGCCGCGGTCATTGGTTCCCCTCCTTCCGGTTATTCCGTTCCTCTTCCTCGCGCTTTACCCGGTCCTTGCGGTGCTGGAACCAGGAGACCAGCGACAGGGTGCCGCCGACGGTGAGGAATATCCCCGGCACGAACCGCAGGGCCTGCCAGGTGTAGGACGGCAGAGGCCGCTTGGTGATCGGCTTGAAGCCGAGCTCGTCCAGGGGCTGCTGGGTCAGGTAGAGGACGCTGGTGCCGCCGGCCTCTTCCTTGCCGTAGACCACCTTGAAGTAGCGGTCGGGTTTGGCGGCCATCCGCTTCTCGGCCTCCTTCAGCATCTCGTCCCGGCTGCCGTAAGTGATGGCCGTGGGGCAGGCGGTTGCGCAGGCGGGGTGAAGACCGTTCTTCACCCGGCTGTAGCAGCCGGTGCACTTCTTAACGAGCGGAAACGCCTTGCTCCACTCGTACTTGGGGACCCCGAAGGGGCAGGCCACCATGCAGAAGCGGCAGCCGATGCACTTCTTGGCGTGGTAGATCACTGGCCCTTCCTTGGTCTTCTGGAAGGCGCCCACGGGACAGACGGAGGCGCATGCAGGGTCGTTGCAGTGCATGCACATCTCCTTGTAGAAGGCGAACTCGTTCTGCCCGTGCTTCTCGTAGTCCTTGAACTTCACCCGGGTGAAGGTGTGCTCCGACATCTGGGGGGGGTTCTGGTACCCTTCGCCGGTGAAGAATTTGGTATCCTCGGCCTTCAGCTGGTTCCACTGCTTGCACGCAACTTGGCAGCCGCGGCAGCCGGTGCACTTGGTGGTATCAATCAGGAACGTCTTTGTTTTCGAATAGTCGATGGTTCCGGCACTCATGCGGCCTTACCTCCTTTCTCGATGTTGCAGAGGAACGCCTTGAATTCCGGAATGCCGGTGTTGGCGCACCCGACGGTGGGGGTGAGGACGTTGCCGCTGTCGCCGGTGGCGAGGCCCGCGTAGCCGAAGTGCCACGGCATGCCGACCTGCTCGATCATCTTCCCCTGCACATTGAAGGGCTTGAGGCGGCTGGTGACGAGGGCCACCGCTTCGATGGAGCCCCGCTCGGTGGAGACCTTCACCTTGTCCCCCTGGCTGATCCCCTTCTGCCGGGCAAGGGTCTCGGAGAGTTCCACGAACATGTCGGGAACCAGCTCCACGAGCCACGGGAGGCTGCGAGTCATGGCGCCGGCCTGCCAGTGCTCGGTCACCCGGTAGGTGGTCCCGATCAAGGGGAACTTAGCGGTGTCGCTGGAAACGTTCTTCGGCACCTTGACGACCGGGTTGCTCTGCACCTTGGAGAGGAGGTTCTTGGCCGGGCTCTCCACCGGTTCGTAGTGCTCGGGGAACGGCCCGTCCTTCATATCGAGGGCGTAGAGGCGGCCGTGGCCCTCGGGGAGCATGATGAAGGGGTACTTCCCTTCCTTGTCGTCCTTCATGGGGGGCCAGGGGCCGTCGGGGACGTCCCCCTTCCACTTCTTCTCCAGGGCATCCCAGGCGATGAGGGGGCGCTTCGGGTTGAAGGGCGCGCCGGCCGGGTTGACGGAGGCGCGGTTGTAGATGATCCGGCGGTTCACCGGCCAGCACCAGGACCACTTGGGGAAGAGGCCGAGGCCGGTGGGGTCGCTGGCGTCCCTGCGGGCCATCTGGTTGCCGTCCTTGGTGTAGGAGCCGCAGTAGATCCAGCAGCCGGAGACAGTGGAGCCGTCGTCCTGGAGGTACTTGAACATCGGGACCTGGTCACCCTTCTTGAACTCCAGGGTCTTGTCCTTGTCGACGATGGTCATGTCCTTGGTGAAGTAGCCGTTTATCTCCTTGGCGACGAGATGCACGTCGGGCTCGTGGCCTTGGCCGTAGTTCCAGGCGAGCTTGGTGATCGGCTCGGGGAACGCCCCCCCCTGCTTCGCGTAGAGGGCCTTTATCCGCTTGTAGAACTCGTCGATGATGTGGAGGTCGCTGCGGGAATCCCCCAGGGGATGGACGGCGGCGTAGCGCCACTGGGCCCAGCGGCCGGAGTTGGAGATGGAGCCTTCCTTCTCGATGGAAGAAGCGGCCGGCAGCATGAAGACCTCGGTCTGGATCGTCTTCGGGTCAACGCCGGGGCGCTTCCAGAAGATGCTCGTCTCGGTCTCCCAGAGGTCGGCGGTGACGAGCCACTTGAGCGTGCCGAGCGCCTCGCGGGCTTTGATGGAGTCGGGGCCGCCAACGGCGGGGTTCATCCCCATGCAGACGAGCCCTTCCAGCTCCCCCTTCCCCATCTTCTCCATGACCTTCACGTAGGAGTAGTTCCCCATCCGCTTCGGCAGATAGTCATAGCAGAAGTCGTTCTCGGCCGTGGCGTTGTCGCCGTACCAGGCCTTCAGGAGGCTCACGGTGTACTTGGGGGTGTTCCCCCACCAGTTGGCGCTCTTGGGGTCCTTGGTCTTCGGGGTCCACTTCTCGATGTAGGCCTTCAGGTCCACGTTGTCGAACTCCGGCGACTTCAGGTAACCGGGAAGGATGTGGAAGAGAAGCCCGTAGTCGGTGGAACCCTGGACGTTGGACTCGCCGCGCAGGGCGTTCACGCCGCCGCCGGCGATGCCGATGTTCCCCAGGAGCATCTGGAGGAGCGCAACGGCCCGGACGTTCTGGCTGCCGTGGGTCGACTGGGTGATCCCCATGGCGTAGAGGATGGTCCCCGCCTTGTCGGCGCGGCCCGTGGCGCAGAAGGCCTTGACCACCTTGAGGTAATCCTCTTTCTTGGTGCCGGTGATGGCGCAGACGGTGTCCAGGTCATACCGCTTGTAGTGGTTCTTCATGAGCTGGTAGACGCACTTGGGGTCCTTCATGCCCATGTCGCGCCTGGGCTTGCCGTCTGCGTCGTTGGCGTAGGCCCAGGATTTGAGATCGTAGGTCTTCTCCTGGTCGTCGAACGCGCAGAACATGCCGTCCTGGAAGTCGAACTTATCGGAGACGATGAACGTCGCGTTGGTGTACTCGCGGACGTACTCCTCGTGGATCATGTTGTTCTGGAGGGCGAAGTTGATCATTCCCCCCAGGAAGGCGATGTCGGTGCCCGGACGGATCTGGGCGTAGATGTCCGCCTTGGAGGAGGTGCGGGTATAGCGCGGGTCGACGGAGATGAGCTTGGCGCCGCTGTCCAGGGCCTGCTCGATCCATTTGAAGGAAATGGGATGGTTCTCGGCCGGGTTGCAGCCGATGGCAAAGATTACATCAGAGTTCTTCAGGTCAATCCAATGGTTGGTCATTGCGCCACGACCAAATGAAGCCGCCAGACCGGCGACTGTTGACGAGTGTCAAAGTCGGGCCTGGTGTTCCAGCTGTCCCACCCCCATGGCGCGGGCGAATTTGGTCCAGAGGTAGCACTCCTCGTTGTCGAGGCCGGCGCCGCCGAAGAAGGCCATGCCGTCGGTGCGGTTCACCACGTACTCTTTGCGGTCCTTCTTGTTCAGCTCGGTCTCCTTGAAGGATTTGTCGCGGGTCTCCTTCATCCGCTGGGCGATCCGGTCAAGGGCCCAGTCCCAGGACTTCTCTTCCCACCTGTCGGAGCCGGGGGCCCGGTACTTCACCTTCTGGAGCCGGTTCTCGTTGTTGGCGATCTGGAAGAGCGCGCCCCCCTTGGGGCAGAGCGCCCCCTGGTTGATGGGGTGCTGCGGATCACCTTCCGCGTTGACGACCTTGCCGTCCTTGGTGTGGACGATCAGGCCGCACCCCACCGAGCAGAACGGACAGATGGTGGTCGTGGTCTTGAGCCCCTTGGTCCGGAGATCGGGAGCATCGACGCTCGCCTCCCCCGGTTTGCCGGAGAGCGCGATGGCCGCACCGGCCAATGCCCCCCGCTGCAGAAACTGCCTGCGTGAAATTCCCATTTCACAAACCCCCTTCATATATCGGGCCAGAAGACCCGTTGCGTTGAATTGACAACGGGCTCTCATGGGCAACGTCCGTGCCAATACCGTTTACACGTCAACGACAGCCATAACTCGCCGTAAACACTAAAAGCAACGTCATCTCCATCATATCAGGGAGAGCAGTGCGGAATCTTGTCTTGCGGAATCCTGACCGCCTCTGTATCATTTTGTCCCGTAGACACACAAAAACTAATGAGACAAACCACGGCGACGGAACACGGTAACCCATTATGAAAGCACGCATTCTCATTTGCGACGACGAGGAAGGGATCAGGCGCTACCTCCAGAAGATGTTCCTGGCCAAGGAATACGATGTCGAGACCTTCGCCGACGGAGCGAGCCTCCTGGCGCGGCTTGAGGGGGGAACCGAGGGGGATGCCGACATCCTCCTCCAGGACGTGCGGATGCCCGACATGGACGGCATCGAGGTCCTGAAGCGGGTGAAGAAACTCCGGCCGGCCCTGCCGGTGGTGGTCATGACCGCCTTCGGCACCATCGACGCGGCGGTGGAGGCCATCAAGCTCGGAGCCTACGACTATGTGACAAAGCCCTTCCCCAAGGAAAAGATCCTCGGCCTCCTGGAGAACGCCCTCCAGCTGGACCTTCTCATGAAGGAGAACCGGGTGCTGAAGGAGGAGCTCTCCCGCCCCGACACGCCGGACAACATCATCTTCACCAGCGCGAAGTTCCGGGAGGTCTACGAGCTGACCGTCCAGGTGGCCTCCAGCGACGCCAACATCCTGGTCCTCGGCGAATCGGGGACCGGCAAGGAGCTCATCGCCGGGGCGGTCCACGTGAACAGCCAGCGCAAGGGGCGGCGCTTTCTCTCCATCAACTGCGCGGCCCTGTCGGACACCCTCCTGGAAAGCCAGCTCTTCGGCCACGTGCGCGGCGCCTTCACCGGCGCCATCACCACCCAGAAGGGGCTCCTGGAGGAGGCCGACGGCGGCACCCTCTTCCTGGACGAGATCGGCGACGTTTCGGCCGCGGTCCAGGCGAAACTGTTGCGGGTCATCCAGGAGCGGGAGTTCATCCCCGTGGGGGCCACCAAGCCGAAAAGCGTTGACATCCGCTTCGTGGCCGCCACCAACAAGGATCTGGCAAAGGAGGTGGAGGCCGGGCGCTTCCGGGAGGACCTCTACTACCGGCTGAACGTCATCACCATCGCCCTCCCCCCCCTGCGGGAGCGGCGCGAGGACATCGAGCCCCTGGCGTCCCACTTCCTCGCCAAGTATGCCCGGCGCATCCGGAAGGAGATCCGCGGGTTCACGCCGGAGGCGCTCCAGGCGCTCCAGGGCTACCGCTGGCCCGGCAACGTCCGGGAGCTGGAAAACGTCATCGAGCGGGCCGCCATCCTAACCCGAGGCGACCTGGTCACCCCCGACGTCCTCCCCATCCGCCCCCGGGATGATGCCCCCCCCCGCCGGCCAGACAACCTGCTCGTCTCCCTGGAGGACATGGAGCGGGAGCACATCGAACGGGTGCTGCGCCAGACCGGCTTCCACAAGAGTCGCTCGGCGGAAATCCTCGGCATCTCCCGCAAGACCCTCGACCGCAAGATCGTGGAGTACGCCCTGGCCATACCCGGCCAGCCGGGCGCCGGGACCTTGGACGACTGAATGGGACCGAAGCGCTTCCCCATCCGCCTCAAACTCACCGTCGCCACCCTCGCCCCCCTCTTCGCGGCCACGGTGCTCTGCGGCGTCATAGGCATCTCTATCATCAACTCCCGGGTCGTGAGCCAGGCACAGGAGAAGGTCCGGACCGACCTGAACTCGGCCCGGGCCGTCTACGAGAGCGAGCTTGACCACATCCGCGACGTGGTCAAGCTCACCGCCACCAACCCCTTCACCTCCATGATCATCGCCCAGGGGGATCGCAGAACCCTCAACAGCCTCCTCTCACCCCGGATGACCAGCGAGGGGCTCGACTTTCTCACCGCCGTGGACCGGAACGGGCAGGTCGTGTTCCGGGCCAGCAACCATGGGGCCTTCGGCGACAGCAAGATCGCCGACCAGATCGTGGCACGGGCGCTGCGGGGCGAGCATATCGCCGGCACCGAGGTCATCCCCCCCGAGGAACTGGCAAAGGAGGGGAAGAACCTGGCCGCCAGGGCGTCCATTCAGATCCTCCCCACCCGCCACGCCCGCCAGCGGGACGAGGCCGTGGAGCGGGCCGGCATGGCCATGGTGGCGTCGGTGCCGGTGCGGGACCGGGCCGGCAGGGTCGCCGGAGTCCTCTACGGCGGCATCCTGCTCAACGACAACAACGAACTGGTGGACCGGATCAAGAAGATCGTCTTTGAGGCGGTGAGCTACCAGGGGCAGGACGTGGGGAACGCCACCATTTTCCAGGGGGACCTGCGGATAGCCACCAACGTGCTCCTGACGCCGGAGCGGCGCGCCATCGGCACCCGGGTCTCGGAGGAGGTCTACCGGCGGGTCATCGTTAACCGGGAGAAGTGGGTGGGGCGGGCCTTCGTGGTGAACGACTGGTACTACTCCGCCTACGAGCCGATCCTGAACCTCCAGGGGGTGCCGGTGGGCTCCCTCTACGTGGGGATCATGGAGCGCCCCTTCCAGGAGATGAAGCGGGAAATATCCCTCATCTTCGGGGTGGTCCTCCTCTGCGGCTCCCTCATCGGACTGGCCATTTCGAGCTTCATCGCCTCGCGCCTCGCCCGACCCATCAAGGAACTGGAAACCGCGGCCCGCCGCATCACCGCCGGCGAACGGAAAGTGGCCATCACCGTCCAAACTCGCGACGAAATCGGTGATTTGGCCAGCGAATTCGCCCAGATGACCCGCACCCTCGCCCACCGGGAAGAGGACATCCAGAAGCTGAACCGGGACCTGGAGCAGAAGGTCCTGGACCGCACGGCCCAACTGGAAGAGAAGAACCTCCTCCTCGTAAAGACCCAGGAGGATCTGGTGCGGGCCGCGAAGCTGGCGGACATCGGTATGCTGGCTGCGGGCGTGGCCCACGAGATCAACAACCCCATGGCGATCATCCGGGGGAACACGGAGCTTCTCCAGATGGCGATTGACGAGGACGACCCGAACCGGGAGGAGGTGGACACCATCGCCCAGCAGGTGGGACGGGTGGAGCGGATCGTCGGCAATCTTCTCACGTTCGCCCGCCAGCAGCAGAAGGAGCTGGGAACGGTGGCGGTGAACGGCCTCCTGGACGAGATCCTCAAACAGGTTGGGCACCAGGTCCCCCTCGCTGGCATCAAGGTCCGCCGCGCCTACGCCGCCGACCTCCCCCCCCTGCAGGGGGACGGCGACCAGCTCCGCCAGGTATTCACCAACCTGATCCTCAACGCCATCCAGGCCATGAAGCAGGGGGGAACCCTCACGGTGGCTACTTCCCGGGACAGCGACGCGGGAACCTGCACCATTGCCGTGGGAGACACGGGAGTCGGCATCCCCCTCGAAAATCTCAAGAATATCTTCAGCCCCTTCTTCACCACCCGCAGCGACGGGACCGGCCTCGGCCTCGCGGTTTCCTACGGCATCGTCAGGGATCACGGGGGGAATATCCGGGTGGAGAGCACGGCGGGAAGGGGCAGCACCTTCCGGGTGGTGCTGCCGCTGAGGCAGGGGGTAACGGGCACGGGCGATTCCGCCGCAACTCCGTGAACCAGAGAACCGGACCGAAGATCACTCCCCCAACAGAAAAAGGCCATCTCCGTAAAAGAGATGGCCTTTTTCAATTTCAAACACCCGCCGTCAACCGCTCAGGAGCTCCCCAGCCCGTACTCCTTGATCTTGCGGTAGAGGGTGTTCCTGCCGATGCCCAGCACCTTCGCCGTTTCGGTGATGTTCCACCGGTACTGCACCAGTGCCCGCCTGATGGTCTCCTCCTCGGTATCCTTGAGGCATCGCCGGGCCGGTGTCCCGCCCCCCTTCTCCCCCATGGCCGAGACCAGCCTGGTTTCCAGGGAGCGCAGGGAGTCGAGCATTCCCTGCAGCTCCTCCGGGGTCAGCTTCTGGAGATCCTCGGCGCCTATGGATTGTTCCAGGGACCGTTTCAGGGAAAGGGAACCGCCTTCTCCGGTGGCAAGGGAGGAACGATCTTCGGCGGCACCGGAGGCGCCACTCAGCAGGCTGCTCTCCAGGTGCTCGGGGAGGATGGTGTCGCCGCTGCACATGACCACGGCGCGCCGCATGACGTTGGCGAGCTGGCGGATGTTGCCCGGCCAGCCGTACCCCTGGAGGAGACGCAGCGCCTGGGGGGAAATGCGGAAATCGGGATTGAGCTGACGGACAAAATGCTCCGCCAGCTGGGGAATGTCATCGGCGCGGGAGCGGAGCGGCGGGATCTCGAGCCGCACCACGTTGAGCCGGTAGTACAGATCCTCCCGGAAGGTCTTCTCGCGAATGGCCTGCTCCAGATCGACGTTGGTGGCGGCGATCACCCGCACATCGGTCTTGATGGGCTTTTCTCCGCCGACCCGCATGAATTCGCCCGTCTCCAGCACCCGCAGCAGTTTCACCTGGATCTGGGGACTGGCATCGCCGATTTCATCCAGGAGCAGGGTGCCGTGGTTTGCCAGCTCGAAAATGCCGCGGCGGGGCTGGGCGGCCCCGGTGAAGGCCCCCTTCTCGTGGCCGAAGAGCTCGCTTTCCAGGAGATTCTCCGGCAGCGCGCCGCAGTTGACCGGAATGAACGCCTGGTCGGCCCGGCCCGAGGCAGCATGGATGAAGCGGGCAAGCACCTCCTTGCCGGTGCCGGTATTACCCTGGATCAGCACGGTCACGTTCTTGCCGGCGATCTTGTGGGCCAGTGACACCAGGCGCCCCATGGCCGGCGACGCGCCCACCTGAAAACCGACGGCCTGGGCCACATCCTGCCATTCCTCCCGTCCGCCGGTCCCCTCGCGCAGGGCCACGCCATGACTGGCCGCCTTCTCGATCAGCGTCTCGATTTCCCCAATGTCTTCGAAGGGTTTCTCCAGATACTCGTAGGCCCCCAGCTGCATCGCCGTGACTGCCGTCTTGATGGTGCTGTAGCCGGTCATGATGATGACCTCGCAGGAAGGCTGCCGGGACTTGATCGCCTTCAGGAGGGTGAGGCCGTCGGTATCCGGCAGCTTCAGATCGACCATGGCCACGTTAAAGCTGTTTCCCCCAAGGGCCCGCAGCGCCTCCGGCTCGCTCGATGCGGTGACGACACCGTACCCTTTTCGCGTCAGCAGTCGGCGGAAAAAAGTGCAGACGTCCGCCTCGTCGTCGATGATAAGTACCTGAGTCTGGGACATGGTCTCTCCGTCTTTACCATTCATGGTATCCCCCCTCCCTCGACGGGAGGGGGTGAGGGGGTGGGTGAAATTTCAATCAGCAGAGGTTGTGGCAACTTCCCCCCCACCCTAGCCCTCCCCCGCCAAGGGGGAGGGAACTAATTAAGTCTCCAATGGATCACGGCTGCTCGACAGGAAGGAGCAGCGAGAAAGTGCTCCCCTCCCCCGGCCTGCTCTCCACCTCGATGGTGCCGTTGTGGGACTCGGCAATCCCCAGGCTCACCGAAAGGCCGAGCCCGGTCCCCTTGGTCGCTTCCTTGCTCGTGTAGAAGGGGGTGAAGATCTTCGACAGGTTCTCCGGTGCGATGCCGGTGCCATTGTCCTTCACGCTGAGGATGGCCCACTTCTTCCCATCCTTCACCAACAGCAAGGTGGCCACCGTGATGACTTTTTCCTTCCGCTCCACGTCGGTCAGGGCATCCCGGGCGTTGATCAGAAAATTGGTCAGCACCTGCTGGATCTGGGGGCCGTTGGCGGTGAGACGCGGGAGGAAGGGGGCGAGCTGCTCGACGATCCTGATCTGGTTCCGGTTGATCTGGTACTGGATCATGCTCAAAACCCGCTCCACCTCGGCATTGAGGTCGACATCCGTGGCCGGAGGCTGGTTCTGCCGGGAGAAGGTGAGCAGGTTCTGGATGATCCGCTTGCAGCGCAGGCCCGAGTTGATGATATCTTCCAGCACTTCGGCCTGTTCGTAGTGCGCATCCTGTTTGAGATCCCTGGCCAGCAGTTGCGCCGTGCCGATGATGACCGTCATGGGGCTGTTCAGCTCATGGGCCACGCCGGCCGCCATCTCCCCCAGCGCAGCCAGCTTTGCCGTCTGGACCAGGTGCGCCTCCATCTTGGTCTTGTCGGTGACATCCTTGATGATGATCGTCACCGCCGACAGCTGCTTGTCTTCGTTGAGCACCGGGTAGTAGGAAAGGTCGAGGATCAACCCCGTCTCGGTCTGCCAGCGCTGGAACACCGGCTTGCCGGTCCGCTGGACCTCCTTGATGGGGCACTCCTCGCAGGGGTGGGTGCGGCCATGGAGCTTTGCGAAGCACTTGTTGCTCACCGCCTGGTTCCAGAACCCGCTCATCTCCGGCGACAACCGGTTGTTGTGGAGCAGGACGTTGTAGTCGGTGTCGACCAGGAAGATCGGGTCGGTAACCGCCAGGAAGGTCTCCTCCCATTCCTTCTTGGCCCGGGAGACCTGCTTGTAGAGTCGGGCGTTCTGGATACTGATCGACAACTGGTCCGCCAGATGCTGGACAAAGCTGAGATCCGCCTCGTTGTAGGCCCCCTCGACGATGCTGGCGACGATGAGGGCGCCGATCACCTCGTTGCGTTTGAACATCGGCGCAACCGCCAACGCCCGGAGCGGCCCCGGATAACTCGGATTGATCTGGATGTGGCTGAGCTCCTCCGCCGTCAGGTTGAAAATGCCGGCCTTTTTGTCCCGGATGACATTCAGTGCGGGGGAATGGGCGGGGAAGTTGTCTATTCTGCAGAAGTCCTTCGGCATCATCGCCTTGAGCAGCAGCGCGCCGTTGCGGACCGTCACCAGGCCAAGAAAGTCGCAGGACAGGGTCTGGGGAAACTTGGTGAAGGCCCGTTCGATGATATCCTCGATGGACATGTCGATATTGATATCCCGGGTCAGCTGCTGCAGGATCTCCAGGCGGCTGTTCTGCTTGAGAACCTCCTGGTTCCGCTTTTTCAGCTCGATATAGTAGTTGAGCTTGGAGGAGTCGACCCCGGTCAACTGTTCCAGCAGCTTTTCCCTGTTGTCCATGGCTTTCCCCGGTTACATCGCCTTACGGAAGATGACCTCTATATCGTCGACAGTGGCGTTGCGCGGATTAGTCACCAGACAGGCATCGTTCAGGGCGTTGCGGCTGAGTAGCGGGATGAACTCCTCCCGCAGCCCCATGTCGCCGAGTCCCTTGGCGAGGCCGATGTCGGCGATCAGTTCGCGAATCCCCTCGATGGCCAGCCGGGCCCCCTCCTCCACGGTGGTGTTGCGCACGTCCTTACCCAGGGACCAGGCGATATGCTTGAACCGCTCCGGGCAGGCCGGGAGGTTGAACTCCATGACGTGCGGCAGGATCGAGGCGTTGGCCTCGCCGTGGTGCTGGTCCAGGAGGCCGTCCACCTGGTGGGTCATGGCGTGGGTGGCGCCGAGGATGGCGTTGGAAAAGGCGATGCCGGCCGTGAGGCTCGCCATGGCCATGTTGGTGTTCGCCTCCATGTCTCCCCGGTCGGCCACCGCCCGACGCAGGTTGGCCGCGACGAGTTGGATCGCCTTGCAGGCGTGGATGTCGGTGAGGGGGGTCGCTGCCAGGGAGACGTAGGACTCGATGCCGTGGGTGAGGGCGTCCATGCCGGTGGCGGCCGCCAGCTTGGCGTCCTTTGTCCTGAGGAGTTCCGGGTCGACGATGGCGATATCCGGCACCAGGGACTTGGAGATAATGGACATCTTCAGCTTCCGGTCGGTGTCGACGATGATGGCGAACTGGCTCACCTCGGAACCGGCTCCGGCGGTGGATGGGGCAATCACCATCGGCGGCAGGGGGCGGGCAATCCTGTTGATCCCCTCGTAGTCGCGCAGCTGGCCGCCGTTGCTGGCGAGGATGGCCACGGCCTTGGCCACGTCGGTGGGGCTGCCGCCCCCAACGGCCACGATGGCGTCGCACCCCGAGGCCAGGTACCGCCGCGCCCCCTCTGTCACCTCGAAATCCTTCGGGTTGGAGGTGAGGGAGGAGTAGATTTCCGTTTCCAGGCCGACGGCATGAAGGTAGTACAGCGCCTTGTCCACCCACCCGGCGTTGATGACATCCTCGTCGCTGACCAGGAACACCTTGGAGGCGCCGATCCGTGCGGCGCTCTCGCCGATCTGGCTAAGGGACTCCCGGCCGAAGATGATTTCCGGCGCCACAAACTTGCTGATATTCACACTGTCTCCTTTCGGAACGGGCACCCCCCGTCTCCCCACCGTCAAACCTCAGGGACGATGCCGTATACAGCCGTATACATCTGCAATTCCCGTGCAAAAGCCGCCAACCGACCGTTTACAGCATTCCGCGCCACAAACGCCCACCGCCATTGCTCCATTTCAGGACAGGGGCCACTGTTTCATTTTAACGCATTGTGTTCCGATATGGCACGTGGTTTGTTGACGGGAGGTCTAAAAGCAGATGGGGACAAATCGGCAGGCAGAATGATTTCAGAAGCGTAGAGCATGGTTCGATAAAACCGATAGAATAATTGACTTTAATAGGGGTAAGTGCGATAAATTCGAGCTATTTACAGCCAGTATCCAGCCCTAGCCCTGTTATCAGGGCTAGGTTTAGCGAACACAAACAAGAGATTCTAGTGCCATGAAAAACAAGCTGGCGATTTTCGAAGATTATCAAATCCGCAGAATTTACGACGAGGATACCGAAACCTGGTATTTCTCAGTGGTTGATATCATCCGGGCACTGCTGCAGCAGCCGGATTATCAAACAGCTCGGAAGTATTGGAATAAGCTGAAAGAGCGCATGAGCAAGGAAGGGAATGAGTCGGTGACAAATTGTCACCGACTGAAACTGGAAGCGGCTGACGGGAAGAAATACCTCACAGATGTCGCCAGCCCGGAAACCCTGCTGCGCCTGGTCCAGTCGGTGCCCAGCCCTAAAGCCGAGCCGATCAAGCTCTGGCTGGCAAAGGTCGGCTATGAGCGGATGCAGGACATGGCCGACCCGGCGCGGTCACTGGATCGGGCAAGGGAGTACTGGCAGCAGCACGGCAGAAGCGAAAAATGGATCCAGCAGCGGATGATGGGGCAGGAAACCCGCAACAAGCTGACCGATTACTGGAAAGAGCACGACATCAAGAAGGAGAGCGAGTTTGCCATCCTGACCAACATCATTCATCAGGAATGGGCCGGAGTCGCAGTCAAAGAGCACAAGAAGCTCAAAGGACTGAAGACCCAGAATCTGCGCGACCACATGAGTGAAGCGGAGCTGATCTTTACCGCCCTGGCCGAACTCTCCACCCGCCAGATTGCCGAGACGATGGCAGCCACCGGCATGAAGGAAAATAAGGTGGCCGGAAAGAAGGGGGGCGGCATTGCCCGGAAAGCGCGGGTGGATCTTGAGGAGAAGACCGGCAGGAGTGTGGTGACCGGGGAGAATTTTCTGCCGCCGGGGAGAAGGAAGATTTCGGATAAATGAAGTGGTGGACTTGAAAAAGGGGGAAAAGTCTAAATGTAAATCCTGACCCCACAGGTTCCTGCGTGACTGATATTCCATTGGAGAAATTAATGTCAACAAATACAAGAAGCATTCTTCGGTACCCAGGTAGCAAAGCTCGTTTTGTTGAATTCATTGCAAATGTGATTCGATTAAATGGGCTGCGTATTGATGTCTTCGCGGAGCCGTTTTGCGGGGGGGCTAGTGTATCAATTGCGTTACTAGAAAAAGGACTTGTCGAAAGAATAGCACTTAATGATGCTGATCCTTTAATTGCGCATCTTTGGGATACAATATTTTGCCCAATCCATTCCGAGTGGCTGGCTGATCAAATCCTCAATGTACCGCTAACCATTGACGAGTGGAAACGTCAGAAGTCACTAGAGCCAACCAGCACTAGAGAGTCTGCGCTGAAGTGTTTATATCTAAACCGAACCTCTTTTAACGGAATTATCCATAAGGCTGGCCCTGTTGGCGGATGGCAGCAAGACAAACGCACACTTGCAGCCAGGTTCAATAGAGAAAAACTTGCCCAGCGAATACGTGAATTAAGTTTGTTAAGTGAGCGTGTTGTTACAGTGTCGTGCAATGATTGGGAAAATTTCTGTGATCGTATTCAAGAGAAGACTAAGACTTTTTTCTACTTTGACCCCCCCTTCTATCACAAGGCAGATGCACTGTATGGTTATTATTTTTCTAATAAGGATCACACTAACTTGAGGAGCTACCTTGATAATAATAACGAGAATTGGATATTGTCTTACGATGACACTCCAGAAGTTCGTGAGTTATATAAAGAACATAATAAACGGGCCAGAGTAATTGATAGCACTTATTCGGCGCATCCGATGGGAGGGGCCTCTTTTGTGGGCAGAGAACTCTTCTTCTCAAATTTATCTCGATTGCCTTCCCCCGCCTCAGAAAATGAGGAACATATAGGCATAACAATCCGCAAATATAAAAAGAGTGCCAAGCATGGACTTGGTCTGACGCGTATTCCAACTTCACCAAACGCTTCCGCTTAAAGGAGAATTTAGATGGGCATTGCAGACAAAATAATGGTAGATACTAACCCCTTAATTAGCCTTTTGGGTGATTATCAAACGAGTCATATAGGTTACGTATATACAATGAATTTTACAGAGGCTTGCGTCCTCACAAATGATGCGTGGAAAGAGCGTGTCTCCGGTATCCCTCATAATGGGTTTCTTGTTGCAGCTGCATTCGATCCTGAAAAAATGTCTGAAGCCCATAACTTTGATAGAGAAGTCGTATTGCTGCGAGTGCTTGGCCCTGCTTCACTCCCATCAGATAGTGATCTGCTAAGAACGCGAATTGAGCACAATCAGCGGAGGACAGCCGATGAAGTGTTTAATCAGGATATTCATGATGGTCTCGCACTGCTGTCCCATAGTTTTCAAAGTAGCGCCAGTTGTGGACTTGGCGTGAGTTGAGGTGGTTTCAATAGAGTTTCCAGATCACGCCGCTCGAACAAATTCAGCTGTAATAACCGTAACATCTGCTGCATCGACAGCCCGATCTTTGACTTGAATTTCAACCAGGCCAGCACCAGATAAACGCACAGGGCGATCCAGAGCTGGGTGAGTACCGCATTCTCCGAGGTGCCGAGAAACGTCTTCACCTTCAGGTTCTGCTTGATCCATTTGAAGAACAGCTCGATCTGCCAGCGCTCTTTGTAAAGATCTGCCACTGTAGCCGCTGGAAGGTGAGCGGCATTGGTTATGAAGCGATATTCGTTGCCGTCCTCCGCAACGAAATGTACCAGGCGGAGTTTGCCCGTGATCCCCTTGAGGGAGATCTCCTGGTCGGCAATGACGCCTTGGGCTTTTCTGCCGCGACGTTTGTTGAAGTACTCAACCAGGGCGTTGTCCTTGAGCCGGGCGACAAAAAAGACGCCGGATTCCATCAACGCCTGATACCAACCGTAATCAGTGTAGCCGCGGTCAAAGACCACAAACGAGCCCGCCGGCAATGTGAGGAGCTTGGCCCAGTTAACCTCGTGGACGTTGCCGGTGGTGGCATCGAAGAATTCGGGCAGGTAGCCGTCGGCGGAAAGTCCCATATGGAGCTTGACGGCCCCTTTTTTCTGCTGATAGGTGGCCCAAGGGAACACCTTCAGGCAGAGACTGATGGTCGTTGCATCCAAAAGGTAGACCTTGGCGTCCAGCTTGAACCGGTTCTTGGGAGCCACGGTTTGGCAACGACCCAGCATCTTGTGAAAGAGCTCTTTGTACAGCTGGTGCGGCTGTTCCTCGTTCACCCGAGCCAGGGTGGTTCGGGGAACCTTCTTCATGCCCAGGTGATAGAGTTTATGCCCTTGGGCCGCGAGATTTTCCACCAGATCGCGCAGGCTTTTTCGCCCCGTGAGTTGGCCGGAAAGCATAGCGATGAACTGGGACCAGCGATCGAAGGAGCGGAATTTCTGCCCCGCATGGTTAGCGCGGGCCAGCGACTCAAATTCATGTCGCCGGAAGAATTTGACAACCTGAGACAGTACTGTGTTACAATGCGCCACGGCTCGGATCTCCTTGTTTTCGTAATGGTTTTGGCGAACGCATTATAACACAGGGAGCTCTCCGAGCCTTCATTTATTGAATCAAACTATGGGACAGCAGTGATGGTCTCGATCCTATTACACATGCAGAACTCCAATACGGTGCATTGAAATGTCGAATTCTGGGCACGTTCTACGTTGAAAACGGAGAACTCCGCTTGGGAAGTGACTTGGAAAATTACGTTAGTTCAACTAGGCTTCGCGTTTTCAAGCCCCGGGGCGATGCCTTGTCTGCTATTGTGAATCACATCAATCCTGAAGTTCGTAATAAAGCGCTAGAAGAAGCCCTAAAATCCGGATTTTCAGGGTTACCTACAGCAATTGAGATTGGCACTGTCCGATACACATCAACCGCTCGACTTCATCGTGGCACTGGAGAACAGTTGGTACCAGTGATGATTCAACCGTCTGATTTTCTTTCCCGTCGCACTGCTGTTCTTGGGATGACACGAACCGGTAAATCTAACACGGTAAAGACGACTGTGGCTGCAGTAACAATGGCAGCGACGAATGACGGAATTAAAGTTGGACAGATCATCTTCGACATTAACGGCGAATACGCTAACGCGAACCACCAAGACGATGGGAGTTCTATCGCGGATGTATTTGGTGCAGATTGTGTCCGTTATCGCGCCATTGATACGGCGGGTTTTGAAGACTTAAGAACGAATTTCTATATAGAAACTAATCACGGGCTTAACTTGATTCAAGAGCTTTTCAGGAAAGAGCCTTCGTCGTATTCTGGACAAGATCTAGATAACGTAATGTCATCTTCTCTTGAGGAACCTGATACTTCAGATCGTGGTGAGCACAATCGTTGGCAGGTACGAAAAGCAGTTTTTCAGTGCATCCTTCATAAAGCCGGATACGCTGCTCCAGCTGGTTTTCAAGTAACGGTACCTGTCTCTAAAACGCTGACTGAGCAAATAGTCCGATATGCTGCAGCGCAGGCACCACCACTAGTAGTTTCGATTCCATCGTCTTCGAATGTAAGCTTGTCAGATGCGTGCGCTTGGTTCGAAACTATTCGCAGTTTTAATTTAAAAATAAAGATAGATCAGAAAAGTAATGGCAGACCAACAATTGGTATTGAGTCTAGCACTAAGGGAAATCCATGGGTTGACCCAACACTGGAGTCGTATCTAAACTTTATGGTGCGAGAAAATAGCCGAGAGCAACCCTTCGGCGGCTACCGTGCGATCGTTAATTACAGACCTTATCACTCGCCGCGTCGCATGGGAGATGTCATTGACGAGATCATCGCTCATCTAATGAATGGTAAGATAGTAATTCTTGACCTTTCCGCAGGTCCCGTAACTGTGCGCACTGTGTTGTCAAAGCGAATTGCTGAACAAATTTTTGTCCGTTCCTTTAACATTATGAACGCCGGAGAGGTTCCACCGAACATGGTGATTTATGTTGAGGAAGCACACAACCTCATCGGCAAGAAAGACGATCTCAGCGATACGTGGCCACGTCTAGCCAAGGAAGGTGCGAAGGCAAAGATTGCCTTCGTATATGCGACTCAGGAACCATCCTCCATACATCCCAACATACTAGCAAACACTGAAAACTGGTTCGTGTCCCACCTTAACAATGAGGATGAACTTAGGGCGTTAGGGAAGTTCTATGATTTCGCTGACTTTCATGACTCGCTAAAATCAGCCCAAGATGTTGGTTTTGCTAGAATCAAGACACTGTCATCACCGTTTGTAATTCCAACTCAAATTCACAGATTCACACCTTCTGAGCTGAAGCAGAAGTTAGCAAAGATTACTAGCGGGGTAGGTGCCTAATATGCCATATGCCCGAGAACGTGCCTCAAAAGGGGGGCATTCTGATCTTGTGAAAAATCCGGATGTAGCAGGTTTTCTCCAAGATTGCGTCTACATGAGAGAACCAACAGACGAGGAAGCAGCATCAATTGTAGCAACATATCAACCAGCTCCTCTTAATCTATCCTTACCTATAAAAATCGTTGCATCTGATGCCAGTCCATATTCTGAGCCTATCAATGGGAAATTTCCTAGCACACAGATTGGTTATGTGAAAATCAGTTTAGTTTTAATTGATCTCAAGGACTATGACGGACTAAGCAAGCCGGGGTCGAGGTTCGTGGACCCTTTTAAGGTTGCAGAAATGCATCGAAACGCTGATGCTATTTCATTTACGCTACCCGGTAGCAACATTCGTTACAAAGGAGCCAAAACCGTTCAAGCCGGTTTTAGACGTGCTGTCTGGGACCAGCTTTCCGATGAGCGTACAAGTTTTGCTAAAGGGACTGATTTCACAGTCAGAGGCACCCTACTCGACATCGATGGCGGTACTGTCGAGATGAAAAAATGTCCAGTCTGTGGTTTTGAGCCAAGTGGTGGCTTCAAGTTTATTCAGGAAAAGGAAATTCAGCCTTGTCCCGATTGCAACGAAGACGTTTATCTGACTGACAGTCTCCGAATTCACGAACAGATGAGCGACTTCGGTGACAACACCTCTGCAATGACTCGGTTTATGAATGCTGCTGAACACCTAATTGTCGCTACACTGGTCCGAATGTTGGCGCACTACCAACCGAAGGCTCTTTCCAGTATGGCTTTCATTTTGGATGGTCCGTTAGCAATTTTTGGGCAGCCAGCTCGCATTTCCTTCAGATTGTTATCCCTATATAATCGGATTGCTCAACAGTTGAAAAAACAAGGGTACCCCCCGCCAATTATCATAGGTTTGCAAAAAGATGGGCAGGTTATGGAACATGCTCGTGCGCTTAATCGTTTTTTGCCAAATAATTCTTATCGAGTAGTTGATGACACTTACCGTGAGCGCTTCATTATTGGCACATCAGCGCTTACTGACAACTTTGGCCACGAAACCTATTACGGTCAAGATTTCATCTTTAAGACAGAAAAAGGTCGTATTTTTACTGTTGGGATACCGTACCCGTTTGGTGACAAGCAAAACCGCAAACTCTTTGCCAAACAAAAGGCTGATGTTGCGTTTTATGGTGATCAAATTGCGCGAGCTTTTGACGTCATCCGATATTTTGAGTTTGATCTTTACGAAAATGCGGTTGTCCCAATAGCTCTGGCTCATCGTCACGCTTCAATCAGCCTTGTCCCTGGAGGAAAAGTACTCGATCTGGTAACGCGGCATGGGCTTGGGATTTCCTAATTGCTGCATTTGCGATCAATTGGAATAATACCTCTAATGCTGCATCTCTCATCCAAGCACGCTACGTTCACGCCTGGACAAGCTCGGCATCAGCTATCACCGCCGGGGCCGGAAGATAGCCTCTTAACGTGCACCTGCTCGGTTTCTTTGTATCTCTCCTGAAATTTCCACCAGCGCCGGCCACCCGTGGTGTCGTACATGCTCGCCGGTTCACCCATCAGGGGGGTAATGACCGGAATGCCTTGAACATTGCCCAGGGCGACTATCCTGTCGAACGGTTCCCGCCAGGAGTGCATGGACAGATCAAAGGTGCCGTTGTGGATCGGCAGCAGGCGTTTGCCCTTCAGGTCGAGATGCGCCTGGATGCTCTCTTCCGGGCGCATATGGACATTCGGCCAGTTGTCATTGTAGGCACCGGTTTCCAGAAGGGTCAGGTCGAAGGGGCCGTATTTCTCGCCAATCTGCCTGAATCCGTCGAAGTAGCCGGAATCGCCACTGAAGAACACGCGCTGGTCAGGGGCAAGGATTACCCATGAAGCCCACTGGGTTTGATTCTTGTTGAACAGCCCGCGACCGGAAAAGTGTTGCGCAGGCGTGGCAACAAAACGGACATCGCCGATGTCAATCCCCTGCCACCAGTCCAGTTGCCGCACCTTTGCTGCCGGCAACCCCCAGTCGACAAGGATGTCTCCCACCCCGAGCGGCGTTAGGAAATAGTCCGTCTTTCCCGCCAGCCTCATGATGGAATCATGGTCCAGGTGGTCGTAATGGTCGTGGGAGATGATGACCGCCTTGATCCGCGGGAGCTCGTCTATATTGATGGGGGGCGTGTGAAACCGCTCCGGCCCGGCAAACTGTAGCGGGGATGCACGGTCAGAAAACATCGGATCGGTGATCCAGAATGCGTTGTGCAACTTCAGCAGCACGGTTGAGTGACCAAGGCGGTATACCGTGTTGTTCGGGGCGGCCAGTAACTGTTGCTTTGTCAGCGTCTGTACGGGAATCTTCCCGGATGGACGGGTATCAGTAGGTTTATTGAAGAAGAAATCCCACATGATGCGAGCCTGTTCAAGCCGCCCGCCTTTGGTAACCATGACCGGATTTTTCTGGTCGCTATCGAGTGACAGAGATGATCGGGTCTGGGCAGAACTGGTTGAATTGAGCAGTGTTGATGCCATAACAAAAAGGACTCCAAAAATTACGACGTAGAAAAGAATTCGTTTCATTGTTATTACTTTCGAATTCATTTTCCTATCTCCCTGTGATCAGATCGAATCCAGCCCGAGCTCCTGCAACTTTGCCTTCCCCGGCTTGGTGGTTTCAGGATCCCAGCCACGATCTTTGTAGTACTGGGTGAGCATGGTGTCGAACTGGTTCCGGTCGAGCACCGCCCCCTTCTTGGGGCCAATGGTGAAGGCGTCCTCGAAAAAACGGTCAGGCAGCCGATCGTCTGCACGGCGAAATCCTTCGCGGTAATTGAACAGCTTCTCCAGATTAAAGATCCTTTCGCCGGTTTTTTCGAACTCGGTTTTGTCGTATTCATGGCCGGTTATCGCGCTGAGCAGGGAGAGCATCGGCTCCTCCAGCGCCGGCTCGAAGGTGGGGAAAAAACACATGCCGGTTGAGTCGAGCATGGCCCGGCGGTTCTGCATGGCAATGTTGTCGCCGCTCATGTGGCAGGCTCCCCGGGAGGCGGTGACGTACGAGAGCCCCCGGGGCTGATTCGCCTGGATGTTGTGCGCCGCCAGCTCCAACCCCTTCACCTGGATGGCAAACTTTTCACTCCCTTTGCCGATGTGCCAGGAAAGTGCCCGCACCCCTTCAGCGGCCAGGGCTCCCACCCCCTCCTTCGCGGCGATCTTCTCGATCATCGCCAGGGTCGCATCGACACTCCCCCATTTGAGATCGATGCCGTCCAGAAATCCCCGATCAATCAGCCCTTTCTCGTAGGCCTCCATGAGAAAGCCGATGACGTTGCCGGTGGAGATCTGGTCCAGGCCGAGATCGTCGAGGATGGTGATCGCCTTCAGCAAACCGGGCATGTCGGATATCAAGAGGTTCGAGCCGAGCATGACACCGGTTTCGTATTCGGGGCCGTCGTGGACGATGCCGCCGTATTTGCCCCGCGTCCTGCCGCTCTTCTTGCAGGCGAGGGGGCAGCAGTAGCAGGCGATGTCTTTCACCCAGACATCGCGCCGGGCAGCGTCACCGCCGATCCGGTCAGCCTCCGGGAAGGTCCCTTCGCGATAATTCCGGACCGCCTCGGTCCCCGCATTGCTGTTAGCGACAATGGCCCGGGCGGTTCCCTGCTCCGCCCAGGACTTGGCATAAGCGGTGCCGTGACCTTCCCCCTCTTAGTGGGCCAGGTTTAGGTTAGTGTTTTCGGTCAGTTGTTCCTGGTTGAAAGTAGCTGCAAATTCTTCGGGCGTCATGTCGTTTAATGAACTGTGTGGTCTTTCCGAGTTGTAGTCCTGCCGCCAG